>CAJJZO010000013.1 GCA_905197585.1 uncultured Collinsella sp. | reverse complement strand
CTTCGCGGACACTCCGCAGCACGAAAGAACCCCCGCCGCACGTAGTGCGCAGCGGGGGTTCTTTCATGTCCGAGGACGTCCGCGAAGGTCAGCCCTCAGATCCTGCGGTGAGAGACCTAGGCCTCGTTGTACACCGTCTTGAGCTTCAGCAGGTGAGCATAGCGGTCCATAGCGGCCTGCTCGTTCTCCTTGAAGAGCTCCTCGGCGCGCTCGGGGAAGGAACGCGTCAGCGAAGCGTAACGGGCCTCGTTCATCAGGAACTCCTGATAACCGCCCGCGGGCTCCTTGGAATCGAGCGAGAACTTCTTGCCGGCAGCAGCCTCGGGGTTGAAGCGGAAGAGGTTCCAGTAACCGCACTCGACAGCCTTCTTCATCTCGGCCTGGCAGTTCTGCATGCCGCCCTTCTTGATGGAGTGCATCTCGCAGGGGCTGTAGCCGATGATGAGGGACGGGCCGTCGTAGGCCTCGGCCTCGTGAATGGCCTTGAGGGTCTGAGCCGGGTTGGCGCCCATGGCGACCTGCGCCACGTAGACGTAGCCATAGCTCATGGCAATCTCGGCCAGAGACTTCTTCTTGGTCACCTTACCGGCAGCGGCGAACTGAGCGACCTGGCCCAGGTTCGAGGCCTTAGAGGCCTGACCACCGGTGTTGGAGTAAACCTCGGTGTCGAAGACGAAGACGTTGACGTTGTGGCCGGAAGCCAGGACGTGGTCCAGGCCACCGAAGCCGATGTCGTAGGCCCAGCCGTCGCCGCCGAAGATCCAGAAGGACTTCTTGGTGAGGTAAGCCTTGTCGGCGAGAATCGCCTTGGAAGCGTCGCAGCCGCACTTCTCGAGCTCGGCAACGTAGGCAGCGGCAGCGGTCTTGGAGGCCTCAGCGTCGTTGACAGAGTCGATCCAAGCCTGGCCGGCAGCCTTGAGCTCATCGGACGGACCATCGGCAGCGATGATGTCCTGGGTAGCGGCGATCAGCTTCTTCTGGACGGCCTCGTAACCGACGGCCATGCCCAGACCGTGCTCGGCATTGTCCTCGAACAGGGAGTTGTTCCACGCCGGGCCGTGACCGTCCTTGTCCTTGCAGTAAGGAGCGGTGGCAGCGGGGTTGCCCCAAATGGAGGAGCAGCCGGTGGCGTTGGAGATGAACATGCGGTCGCCGGCGACCTGGGTCACCAGACGTGCATAGGCGGTCTCGGCACAGCCGGCGCAGGAGCCGGAGAACTCCAGGTAGGGCTGCTTAAACTGGCTGCCCTTGACGTTGGCCGCGATGAGCTCCTTCTTCTCGGAGACGTTCTCGACCATATAGTCCCAAACGGGCTGCTGATCCATCTCCTGCTCGGTGGGAACCATCTCGAGGGCGCCCTTGGGGCAGACCTTGACGCAGTTGGTGCAGCCCATGCAGTCGAGCGGGGACACGGCCATGGTGAACTTCATGCCCTTGGCCTTGGGGCCCATGGCGTCGAGCGTGCGGGTAGCCTCGGGCGCGGCGGCAGCCTCGTCCTCGGTCATCGCGAACGGACGGATGGTGGCATGCGGGCACACATAGGCGCACTGGTTGCACTGGATGCACTTGGTCTCGTCCCAGTGAGGAACGACCACGGCGACGCCGCGCTTCTCGTATGCAGAGGCGCCCAGCTCAAACTGGCCGTCGGCACAATCGACGAAGGCGGAAACAGGCAGGCTGTCGCCATCCATGCGATCGATGGGCTCGAGCAGGTTCTTGACCTGCTGGGCGATGGCGGACTTGGTCTCCTCGGAGAGCTCGACGGGAGCGGCATCCTCGGCGGTAGCCCAGTCGGCCGGAACCTCGAACTTACGGAAGGCGGTAGCGCCGGCATCGATGGCCTTGTGGTTGGCGTCGACGATGGCCTGGCCCTTCTTCATGTAGGACTTGGTAGCCGCGTCCTTCATGTACTGCAGGGCGTCCTCGGCGGGCAGGACCTTGGCCAGCGCGAAGAAGGCGGACTGGAGCACCGTGTTGGTGCGCTTGCCCATGCCGACCTTAGCGGCCAGGTCGATAGCGTCGATCAGGTAGACGTTGACGTTGTTGTTCGCGATGTAGCGCTTGGCCACGGCGGGCATGTGCTCGGCGAACTCCTCGTCGCTCCACTGGCAGTTGACCAGGAAGGTGCCGCCCGGCTTGACGTCGCGGACCATCTTGAAGCCCTTAACGATGTAGCTGGGGTTGTGGCAAGCGACAAAGTCGGCCTTGGTCACGTAGTACGGCGAACGGATCGGGGAATCACCAAAGCGCAGGTGCGAGACGGTGACGCCGCCGGTCTTCTTGGAGTCGTACTGGAAGTAGGCCTGAACGTACTTGTCGGTGTGGTCGCCGATGATCTTGATGGAGTTCTTGTTGGCACCGACGGTACCGTCGCCGCCCAGACCCCAGAACTTGCACTCGATGGTGCCGGGGGCTGCGGTGTTGGGCGCATCCTCGGCCTCGGGCAGGCTCAGGTTGGTCACGTCATCGACGATGCCGATGGTGAACTCGCGCTTGGGCTCGTCCTTCTTAAGCTCCTCGAAGACAGCGAACGCGGACGCGGGAGGCGTGTCCTTGCTGCCCAGGCCGTAACGGCCGCCGACGACCTTGATGCCCGTCTTGCCGGCCTCGTAGAGAGCGGAGACGACGTCCTGGTAGAGCGGCTCGCCGATGGAACCCGGCTCCTTGGTACGGTCCATGACGGCGATCTTTTTGACGGTCTCGGGGAGAACGTCGACGAAGTGCTTGATGGAGAACGGACGGAACAGACGAACCTTGACCAGGCCGACCTTCTCGCCGTGAGCGTTGAGGTAGTCGATGACTTCCTCGAGCACGTCGCAGAAGGAGCCCATGCACACGACGACACGATCAGCATCGGGAGCGCCGTAGTAGTTGAACAGGCCGTAATCGGTGCCGAGCTTCTCGTTGATCTTCTTCATGTAGCCCTCGACGACGGCGGGAAGCTCGTCGTAGACCTTGTTGCAGGCCTCGCGGTTCTGGAAGAAGATGTCGCCGTTCTCGTGGCTGCCGCGGGTGTGCGGGTGCTCAGGGTTGAGCGCGTGGTCGCGGAAAGCCTGGACGGCGTCCATGTCGCACATCTCGGCAAGATCCTTGTAGTCCCACATGGCGACCTTCTGGATCTCGTGGCTAGTGCGGAAGCCGTCGAAGAAGTTAAGGAACGGGGTCTTGCCCTCGATGGCGGCAAGGTGAGCCACCGGCGAGAGATCCATGACCTCCTGGACGTTGCCCTCGGCGAGCATGGCGAAACCGGTCTGGCGACAGGCCATGACGTCGGAGTGATCACCGAAGATGTTCAGGGCGTGCGAAGCGACGCAACGCGCGGAGACGTGGAAAACGCCCGGGAGCTGCTCTCCTGCGATCTTGTACATGTTCGGGATCATCAGGAGCAGACCCTGAGAAGCCGTGTAGGTGGTGGTCAGAGCACCGGCGCCCAGCGAACCGTGAACGGTACCGGCTGCACCTGCCTCGGACTCCATCTCGACGACCTTGACCGGGGTGCCGAAGATGTTCTTGCGACCCTGGGCCGCCCACTGGTCGACATGGTCGGCCATCGGGCTGGACGGCGTAATGGGATAAATTCCCGCTACCTCGGTGTACGCATACGAAACATATGCGGCCGCCTCGTTGCCGTCCATAGACTTAAACTTACGCGCCATATACCCCTCTCCTCTCATATAGGTATACAGGCCCCGGCGATCGCCGGGATATTGGCGTGATGGGATTTTCGTTGTTGCTTCCAATCATCTGGCAGGCGGACTCAGCAGCAGGTACATGGCGTGGAGAGAAGGCATGCCAAGGCGAGGGGCAACTGATGCGCCCCACAGACCCGACCGCCCGTCTTGCACATGACCGAGCGCCGCAAAGGCCGCATGCCGGATGCTCCCGGGCACGCCCCGGCGATGGGAAGCGCCCGCAACGGAAATCCGCATGCGGGCTTATTGTACCCCGCCGTTAAGTGTAATTTCGACAAATATAGGCGGGCGGTAAAGGTTTACCTTGGATGACTGCCGGGATCATTTGGCAGGACTGGCTAGAGGGCACCGAAGAGGATGGCGTAGGTAGTGGATTCGCCGAGCTTGAGCTCGTCGCCGGGATTGAGTTGGGCGGAACGGCCGGGCTCGACCTGAATGCAGACGCGCGTGGCCCCGTTTACCACCACGGTTCCGTTGGTGGACGACAAGTCCTCGACGTGCCAGATATTTTGAGCATCGCACCAGATATGGGCATGGCGGGCCGAGACATCGTCGCCGACGTCGGTAATATCGCCCTCACCAGTGGCTAGCGCGCCAATCTCAACACCCTGCTCACTCGGCTGAATCCAGCGCGGGGCGCTCACGACAAAACTGTTTTGTATGCGCAGCAAGCCCAAGGGGTGCGCCGGGGCGGGTTCGCGTTCGCCCGCGGTCATCGACATGCCAAGCGAACGAGGCGTGGATGTGCCTCCGCCACAGGTCGCGTGCGCGTAGTCGATGGCATAGTTCACCGAGGACCGCACATCCGCCGAACAACCGACGGCGACAAACAGCACCAGCACGGCCTCGGCGCGCTCGGCGGGCATGAGTTCTGCCGCCTGGGACAGGCGATCGAGCGCGTTGCGATAGAGATTCGTGTCCTGGTGGCACTCTTCGAGCGCGCGTACCATCGGTTCACCTGCAGGACCGCACACCATATTGATCACAGCCGTGGAGTCCATGGGATTGCGCTGGCGCAGGGCCAGTTGTGACATAATACGCGCAGCCGAGGTACCGTATTCGGCAAAGTAGCGCTGCTGAAGCGTGCCGACCGGCGCACGAACGATAAAGCGGGAAACCCAAGAGCGATCGGCGGCTCGGCTCTGCGGGCTGCGGCCGTCGGCGAGCGGACGGGACGAAAGCACCAAGCCGCACAGCTCGATATGGCTCAGATGCGCCGCGCGCTTAAAGATGTCAAACATGGCCCCGCATGGGGTGAGCTCAACTTGAGATGCCATGACCTAGGCCTCCTTGGTCGTAGAAATAGAATCGGACGATACTTCGACAGGTCCGCCAAAAGTACGGGCAGCTGCGGCTCCACCGGCAAGCGGAGTCGCCATCTGGGCTTTTGTGCGCCGCGGTGCCGAAACGGGAAGCTCAAAGGCAAAGCCCATCGCAAGTAAAAACCACGTAAGCGTATAGGTTGCAACCAGAGCGGCAACAAGGCCGCCCATCACGGCGCGTTGGGAAAATACGCTACATGCAGCCACAACCAGCACCGGAGCCTCGCAGGCAGAAAGCGCAAGCACACCCTGCAGGAACCCCGAGCGCCGATCGCGCGCAAGTGCCCCCGCGGCAACGCCGGCCATGCCTGGTAGCGCCAACGCCAGTGCGGCAATAATACCCGGTAGTGGCCCAGACCACACGAGCGATCCCAAAGTCGCCGTCACGCGAGCGCCCGACGCCAGCAGCGCGGCCGAAACCACGACCACAGCCCAAACCACGCCACAGACGACCGCCGCGCCGACCATCAGCGCGCGACGAACCGCGCGGCCGGACGCATCCATGGGGCACGGCGTGAGCGGCTCGCCGCGGAGCGAACGACCGACATTTTGTGCATAGTGGTCACAAAACGCCGAGAGCGCCGCCTCGACCGCCGCCGGCTCGGGACGATCTTTTTGATGGCTGGACAGACAGGCCATCACCACGTCGAACAGCTGGGCATCGACAAACGCCAGCGCATCGCGTAGCTCCTCGGAATCCGGCTCAAGCCCCAACTGCTGGGCCTGCTCAGCCGCGGCGAGCGCCACATCGGGCTCACGACGAAGCAGCTGAGTCAAATCGCAACCGGGCGCATGGGCACCAATGGGATAGTCGGGCAGCGTGTCCATCTTGAGACGGTAGGGGCTGGCGATGTCGCGCGTCTTTTTGCGCGAACCCGAGGTGCCCGAAGTGCTCGGCGCAGCTTCGTATGGCGCGACGCCGGCAATGAGCTCGTAAACCGTGCTTGCCGCGGCATAGACGTCGATCGCCGGCGACATACGCAAAGCGCGCAGGTCGGGAATATCGTCGGTGAGCATCTCGGGCGGAGCGTAGGCCACCGTCGCGCGACGCAGCGTGGCATAGCGCTCGGTAAAGGATGCCTTGCCGCCGGTACCGGCCACAGCCGACGCAGGCTCGAGCGCCAGCGACGAGCCAAAGTCGATCAGGCACAGGTCAAAGGTGCCCTCGGCAAGCTGCCGGTCAAGCGGTAAACGCGCCGTACGCACCATAATATTAGCGGGCGAGATATCGCGATGGACAAAGCCCTCCCCCACCAGGCTCATGCGGCAGAGCAGGTCGAACAGGTCGCGCCCCAAGCGCGCCGCCACAAGCGGCGATAGGCGTCCGGCATCGTCCACGGCGAGTCGCGAGCGCAAGCGGGCGAGCGTCTCGCCCTCGACCCATTCCATGACAATTGCAGGCACACCGTCAACCTCGCCCCAGCCATAGAGGCGGGGAAAGCCCTTAAGGCCCGAAAGGGCGCGATGGCATTCATATTCCTCGCGAAATGCCGCTTTGAACTTGGCGACCAGCGACTCATGGGCGGCATCGTCGTCAAACTCATCGCGCGTCGGCAAGATGAGCTGTTTGAGTGCTACGCCCTCGCCTTGGGCGTTGACAGCACGCGTCACGCGGCCGATACCGCCACGGCGCATGGTGGCATCGTCGGCAAACAGTATCGTAAAACGACGCAGATAGGCAGGCAGTTCGTCCTGACCGAGCGCAATGGCCGGCTCAAACCCGTCGACACGCGCCAGGCGCAGGCCGACCATGGGATCGCGACCGAGCGATTGTGGTGTGGTGGATGCAAGATCGGTCATCATAGGGCAAGCGCCGCCACGTTATTGTTGAAGTTACCGAGCGCGACGTCATCATCGCCGTAATGGCCGACCCATTGACATAGGTTGGTGTAACAGCCCCACAGATTGGCATACTGCTGATACCACCTTGACCGGGGCGAGAATGTCTGACGACCGAACTCGGCTCGAATGACAAACATCTCCCCGACCAGGCTGTCGCACGGCCTGGGATCTCCCGTAGAGTTATAGGTCGAGACCACGTCATTGGCACGAGAAACATAGCCGTCGAGCATGTTGTACTTGGTCACAAGCCAACTGTGAATGCTCTCTTCCTCAGCAGCGGAAAGGCCGCCGGAGTTTGCATCGTTGTCAGTGTTGCCGCCCGTCGAGCCGCCGTTTCCAGACCCTCCGGCAGAGGAACCCGGCCCAGAGCCGCCGCCCGAACTCGACGAATCCGAGCCGGAGCCAGAAGTATCCGAGCTACCGGGCTTTCCGGACTGCTGGGCGTCCTGCTCCTTTTGCTGCTCGACCTTATTCACCGTTGCCGCCACGCTATTGTTGGACAATCGATCGATGATCTTGGTGTTGGTGAGCACGATGGTTTTGCCATTGGCAAGCGTGACTTCGTTGTCCGGGGCCTCGGCGCCGTCCGCATCGTCGGTGCCAAACACAATATGCCCGACCACACTTGCCCAAGCATATCCAGTCGTGGTGCCCAGATCGCTTTTGGCCTCATGCCCCACGCGCGGTTCGCGTGCGGCATGCGCCTGCATCATGGACGGCACGGTCATGCCATAGGCAGAAACGCCAGCTATGACCAGCACCAGCGAGCACGATAGCAGTGCGTACGCCCGCGGCGCCAAGCCCAGTCGGCGTCGTATGCGCACCGCGGCGCCGCGCTTTGTCTGAGTGCCACCGGGCCGCATGCGTTCTCCTCCAACAAAAACACGCCGCTCGGGAGCGGCGCATTCATTCGAATCCATATTTGAGTGTATCAGCGAACCCAAAAGGTTGCGCAACGAATGAGCAAATTAAGGATGCGAGCGGAAGCATCCATGCGATAAGCGGATACGAAGCATCTTTGTTGCACAACAAACTCACAGTCGCACGGGGAAATTATGACTACCCCGTGCGACTGTGAGGAAAACATACGGCAGGAGCAGGCTCGCCACCTAAATCGCGCGACGGGCCTCGATGGCGCGGCCAAGCGTAAGCTCGTCGGCATACTCCAAGTCGCCGCCCACGGGAAGGCCGCTTGCCAGACGCGACACCTCGACGCCCAACGGCTTGATGGTACGGGCCAGATAGCTCGCCGTGGTCTCGCCCTCAATATTGGGGTTGGTGGCGATGATGACCTCGTGGATGTCCTCGTGGCCCAAGCGTGCCAGCAGCTCTCGAATGTGCAGCTGCTCGGGGCCAATCTTGTCCATGGGGCTGATCACGCCGCCCAATACGTGGTAGAGGCCGTGGTAGCTGCCCGTGCGCTCGATCGCCTGGACATCGCGCGGCTCGCCCACCACGCAAATGCGAGTGGTATCGCGCATCGGGTCCTGGCAGATGGAGCACTCGTCGGCCGTGGCGTAGTTAAAGCAGCGGCTGCAAAAGTGGACCTCCTGCTTGACCTCCAGGATGGCCTCGGCCAGGCGGCGCGCCTCCTCGGCGTCGGCCTCCAACAGGTAATAGGCGATGCGCTGGGCCGACTTGGGACCAATGCCCGGCAGACGGCCCAGCTCATCGAGCAGTTTTTGCAGACTGTGGTTGGCACTCATATATATGCGTGTCTTAGAACGGCATGCCCGGGATGTTGAGGCCGCCGGTGATGGCGCCCATCTGCTTGTTGGCGAGCTCGTTGACGCCGCGGACGGCCTCGTTGACGGCAGCCATGATCATATCCTGCAGCATATCGACGTCCTCGGGATCGAGCGCATCGGGATCGATGGTGAGGTTGACGAGCTCCATCTCGCCGTTAACGGTCACCTTGACCATGCCGCCGCCGGCAGAGGCGTCGACGGTCTGGGACTTGAGGTTCTCCTGCGCGGCGGCAAGCTGCTCCTGCATCTTGCGAGCCTGCTTCATCATCTGCTGCATGTTCATACCGGCCATGATGGCTCCTTTACGTGCGGCCGCACGCCGAGCTGCAAGGGCAGCCGGAGCACGGCGGGACTTTCAAACTCAAAAATCGTACCACGGCGCGCGGCGAGAGAGCGGGGCGGACGTGTTACCTCAGTCGATATACATGTCCTCCAATACAAACCGCACTCAAAGATTATGCAAGGTCGAATTATGCAAGGTTGCATAATATCGCACACTCAATCTAGTAGAGCCGAATCCGGCATTTCATGTGCGCCACTAAATAGCTAAATGCCGAACCGCTGCTCGAGGCGGCGCACATGGCGGCAGGGTATAATTTGATTGCCATAGATAGTAATTTGGAGGTGCCCCATGAATGCCCCCAACGCGCTCCAAAACATCCGCTCAAAACACCCCGTTGCATATGTGGTTCTCTATCTCTTTGTCGGCTGGGCATTGCTGGTTGTCATCACCCATGCCATAGCTTTTGGAGCAGAACTGCTGATAGCCAGCTCGGACCAGCCCGTCGTCAAATGGGAGACGACCGATGAGTGCACCGACGGAACCCGAACCGTCTACTACAACAGCCCGTCCCTCTATCAAGAGTTCAAGGTCAAGATAAAGGACTTCAAGATTGTCGATGCCGAGCTAGGCGTTTATTTGGCAATCGGAGCAACCATTAACGCCGAGCAAGTCGAGTACACGGACAGCCATGCGACGTATCGTATCGACCTCAGCATCCTAGGCCGACCGTCACGCACCTGTCTGCTCAAATGCGACATACGCGGCACCACACTACACATGTCCGAAATACAGATGCGCCCGGACAAGGGGTCCTCTTCTTGAGCAGTATACCCGCCTGCGCAGCTACTCCACCGGCTTGAAGATGGTGGCCTGGCCAAAGACGCTGCGGATGAGGGCCTTGGCCTCGTCCTCGGTCTGCGGGATGCTCGGGGCTGCGCCCTGATGGCCGAAGGGGCTGCCAGCACCGGGATTGGATTCCCAGGGAGCGGCGGGGACGTCGTCGTTTGCAGAGGCTGCGGGTGCCACAGCAGCGGCCTTGGTCGCGGACGCCGCACCCGGCACGTCGAACGGGGGCAGATCGTCCCCGCCGGCATCGGCAGCAAAACCACCGACCATAGCATCGTCGTAGGGCACCTGCTCGGATTCCCATGGCGCAGCCTGCGCAGGCGGCTGAGCCATGGGGACGGACGCGCGCTCGGGCGCTCGGGGCGCGGGCTCGGTCGGGAGCTTGCCCGTGGCAGGAGCACCGGCAGGGTTGTCGGAGCGCAGCCAAGGGGCCTTGGCCAGGTCGGATGACTTGGGCGCAGGCGCGGCAGCGGACTTGGGCGCGGGGATCGGAGCAGCCGGTTTGGGCGCCGCGGGCTTAGGCGCCGACGGGGTCGATGCCGCTACCGGTGCCGTTTGCTGCTGCGACGCGCTGGCGCTCGAGGATGCAGGGGCCGCCGAGAACACGGGTTGCGGGTCCGCAGATGCCGCAGCCCGTGCAGATGGAGAATGCTCCTCATGTTGAGGAGCCGGCGTGCCACCCCCATCCAGGACATAGTCGACGGTGCGACGACCGAAAACCGCGCAGACCGTCGGCAGGACCACCGACTGCGTATCGGCGCGACCGAGCATCTTAATGGCAAAAGTCGAACCCGCGGGGAACGAGACCGTAAGCTTGGAGCCGTCGTCGGCCGTGGCGCGGGCGTTGAGCAAAAGCCCTGCATAGGAAGCCTGACGAGCCTTGACGCGCTCGACGACCTCGACCCATTTGCGCTGGAGCACGCCGGCGTCCTCGACCGCGGGGGTCTCGGCAGCACCGGTGGCGGCAATCTGGGCGGCGTTGTTGGGCTTGGACACCGGCACGGTCGATGCAGCAGGCGCGGGAGCCGGAGCCGCAACGGGTTGAGGTGCAGGCGTTACCGGTTTGGACGCGGGAGCCGGAGCCGTGGACTTGGGCGCAGGCTGGGCTGCCGGAACAGCAGTGCCGCGGTCCCAAGGCATGCCGCCCTGATGCGCGGACGTAGCAGCGGGGGCAGTCGATGCCGCCGGAGCGGAAGCACGGGCGCCCGAAATGAGCGTCGGCTGTTGGGCAGCAGCGGGTACGGATGCTGCAGGCGCGGCGGCCTGAGCAGCAGCCACGCTCGCCGGCACGGCGGCGTTGGCAACCATGGCCTCCAGGCGTGCCACGCGCTCGGCCAATGCCTCAATCGTTAAATCAGCCTCGGGACGCGCCAGACGCGTGCAGGCAATCTCGAGCACCAGGCGCACGTCGCTCGAGCCCCTCATCTCCAGTGCGGCACCGTCGAGCACTGTCAGCACACGAGCCAGGCGGTCGGCAGGATGCTCGCCAAAGGCAGCGGCCTCGGCAGCAAGCGCCTCGGCCTGCTCGGAGCCGCCCTCAAACAACTCGGCACGGGCACCGGCAACGCAGGCAACATACACGTCGCGCACGTGCGCCACCAGGTCGCGCGTCAGCTCCAGCAGATCGTTACCTTCCTCGACCTGCGCGCGAATAAGCCCATACAGCTCGGCAACATCGCGATCGGCAATGGCGCGGGAAAACTCGCCCAGAATCTGGTCCGAAACCTCGCCTAAAAGCGAGCGGGCGTCGTCCGCATGCACAGAACCGTTGCCAAAGACGCTCAGCTGCTCCAGCGTGGACAACGCGTCGCGCATGCCGCCCTTTGCATGGCGCGCCACGATAGCCAGCGCCTCGTCGTCGTAATCGAAGCCCTCCTGCTCGCACACGTATGCCAGGCGATGCTCGATATCCTCGTTGCCGATGCGATGGAAATCGAAACGCTGGCAGCGCGAGAGGATGGTCTCCAGAATCTTTTGCGGGTCGGTGGTGCACAGCACAAAGATCACGTGTGCCGGCGGCTCCTCAAGCGTCTTGAGCAGCGCGTTGAACGCCGCCGTCGTGAGCATGTGGACCTCGTCGATGATATAAATCTTGTACTTGCCGCGCACTGGGGCAAAGTTGACGGAGTTGATGATCTCCTCGCGCACGTTGTCCACGCCGGTACGGCTTGCGGCATCGAGCTCGTAGACATCCGGGTGGTTGCCCTCGGCGATGAGCTCGCACTCCTCGCAAGTACCGTCGGGCATGCAGCCGCTTGCACCCTCGGCGCGCGCCGCCTCGGCATTGCGGCACAGCAGCGCCTTGGCCAGAATGCGCGCCATGGTGGTCTTGCCCGTGCCGCGCGGTCCGCAGAACAGGTAGGCGTGGGACAGGCGCCCCTCGGTGATGGCGTGCTCGAGCGTCGAGACGATATGTTGCTGGCCCACCACGGAGTCGAAGGTGAGCGGGCGATACTTTCGGTACAACGATTCCATGGGTGCTCCCCCGGGTATACTGAGTCTTGTTGCCGCGGCGGCCATGCGGTCGCACGGCATACTGCATTCCATAATACCCGTACGGCGAGCCCGCCGCGATAGGAGTCCAAAGAGCATGGCAGACGCAGAGAGCAACCTCGTCCCCTCCGAAGCAGCCGACCAGGTCGAGGGCGCGCTCGAGGAGCAGGCCGCAGCCGACGACGGCATCCTGTACCTCAACGAGTACCAGTACGAAAACGACCTGGTCACCGACTTCGCCCGCCTGGTCGCCTCGCCCAGACGTCGCGGCTCGCTGTATGTCGCCGCGGCAATTGCCGCGCTCATCGGCATCGGCATGCTGGTGGCCGGCGGCAACTGGATCAAGTTTGGCGTCGTCCTGATCGTGTTCGGCGCCTTTTTGGCCTGGTGGAGCAAAAACCTGCACCACACCCTCGCCCGCGACTTTATCGACGCCGTTGAGGCCGACGAGTCCATGGGTGGCCGCTATCGCCGCGTCGCCGCCAACGAGGACGGCCTGATGGTTTGGGGCAAGAGCGGCAAGTCACAGTTCTTCCCGTTTGAAAAGCTCGACCACGTGCTCGACGGCGAGCGCATCTTTGTGGCCATGTTCGCCGACCAGGGCGTGACGATCCCTAAGGACACCTTTGTCCGCGGCGATGCCGAGCAGTTCGGTCCCTTCCTTAAGGCGCGCATCAACAAAAAACTCCGCATCGAGACCAAGAAGAAGAAAATGAAGGCCGAGAAGGCCGCCGCCGAGGCCGAGGAGGGCGACAAGCCCCAGGAGACCAAGCGCAAGCAGAAGAAGAACAAGAAGAAGCGCTAAGGCCAAGCCAGACAGGCAGCCTCGCATCCCGCTATCCTCCCCATGCACCCGAGCGTGCTACACTAGCAGCATCTATGCCACCGCGAACGGCTCGGCTCCGCGCCCGCCACTCGCAAACGAACTTTAAACGCACGAGGGTTGGCCATGCCGCTTTTCTCGCAACATACCGCCCGGTTCTCGCCGGACGTTCCCTTGGAGGGCACTAGCTCTCGCGAGCTGCTCAAGCGGTACCAGCCGCTCGAGACGCTTGCGACCGGCGGTTTTGGCTCCATCGAGATTTGCCGCGACACGCATCTGCGCCGTCGCGTGGCCATTAAGCGCATCCCCCTTATCAACGGCGCCGGCATGCCCGCCAGCGACATCATGGACGTGCTGCGCGAGGCGCATACCGCCGCCATGCTTCAACATCCCAATATCGTGCAGGTTATCGACTTTACGCACGACACCGCCTATGCCTACCTGGTCATGGAGTATGTCGACGGTATGTCGTTGGCCGAGTTTTTGCATCGCGTGGACGGCCACTCGCTCACCTTTGACGAGGCCGCGGCCATTGCCGACGCGCTGGGTCAGGCACTCACCTTTGCCCATGCAAACGGCGTGCTTCATCTGGACATAAAGCCCGCCAATGTGCTTATCGACCATTCGGGCAATGTAAAGATCACCGACTTTGGCATGGCGCGGCTGTCGTCCGCCGGCGGCTTTGGCGGATCGCGCGGCGGCACCATCGGCTACATGCCGCCCGAGCAGCTCGATATCGAGACCGGCACGGTCGACGAACGTGCTGATGTCTTCGCCCTTGCCTGTGTGATCTACGAGGGCTTGTGCGGCAGCGCTCCCTTTATGGCGGCCACGCCCGCCGACTCGCTCGACCGCATCATCGGCGGCGCCACCTATCCCAGCGAACTGATCCCTCACTTTCCCCCGGGGGCCGAGGCGGCGCTCATGAGCGCTCTCTCCCCCATGCCGCAAGACCGCCCCGATAGCATCGAGGCATTCTGCGACCGACTCCTTGCCGGCTTGGGGAGCGTGCGCGAAGGCCGTCGCAGCTTGGAGCAGATGGTAGGCGAGCTTTCGAATGACGAGTGCGCGGCAGATGATATCGAGCCATCGAGCTACGAGGATGACACCGTCGAGGTCGACCCCGCACTTGGCTGGGCGGGCACGCGCTGGGGCCGCGCACGCAATTACACCATGCGCGGCATCTCGGCGCTCTCATGCGGAGCCTTCAGCTTTTTGCTTATGCAGACAGCCGGCGTCGCGACGCTTCCCGGGCTGGTCGTGGCGGCCGTCGCCATTGGCGCGGCGGCAGGCTTGGCCCCGCAGATTGGCTCGGCTATCTCGGCCGTGGGCTTTTTGGTGCTCATGGCCAACGCCACCATGCAGGCGCAGGGCATCCTGTCGATGCTGCCGGTCGCGGTCATTTTTGCCGCTGCCATGTCCGGTTGGTGGATTGCTTGGGGACGCACCGAGGCGGCTGCGAGCGCGACGCTCACCTGCGCGCTTGCGCTGGGTTGCCTAACCGGCGACGCCCTCCTTGCCGCCGGAGCCGCCACGAGCATCGCGGCGTTTTGGCTCGGCCCGGCAAGCGCAGCGGCGGCCACGGGCATGGGCGCACTCTTTGCCCGCCTTGCCGCAGCGGCTCTCTCTGCGGGAGGCGTACTGGGGCTTAGCAATGTCGTCGCAGCGCTGGGAGACGCGCTCCTTCTCGCTGCAATCGTGCTGGTTGCAGCAATAGCCGCGGCAACATCGCTGCTGCTCAATGCTCATGCCAAGCGCGCCGAGCAGGGATCGAACCTTGCCGCCATCGTCGCAATTGCCGTCGCCGGCATCGGCTCGGCCGTATCGTTTTGTCTTGCACACCATATGGAAATTGCCAGCCTTGCAGCCGCGGTCGTCGCCAAGGCGGCGGTTGCGGGAACCCTATCCTCTATAATCGTTGGGATATGCCTATATTTGCTCGGATACCAAAGAACCTATACGGAGAGTGATCTTTCGTGAACTTCCTGAACATCTTCGAGGACCACGTGGCCGGCATCTTCGGTGCCACCCGTGCCCCGTTCTCCTTTAAGAAGCTTGCTAAGCAGGCCGCTCGCGACATGGAGGATCAGACTCTGGTGATTAACGGCGTCAACACGGCGCCGGCACTCTATACCATCCTGATCGCCGCCGACGACGATCCCATGCTCGCCCCGTTCTACCCCGAGCTTTCGCGCGAGGTCCGCGAGTTTGTGAAGGCGCAGGCCGAAAAGCGCCGCTATGTCTTTGTCGGCGAGCCCCTCGTGCGCTTTATGATCGATCCGCAGCTGCGCGCCGGCAAGTTCTCGGTCTTTGCCGAGAACGTCGATGCCCCCACGCTCGGCCGCCTGTACGAAGAAGAGCGCGCCTATCAAAACGGCCTGGGCCAGAACAACTCCGCGGCAAGCCGTGCCGCCAGCGCCCCGCGCGCCGGCCAGCAGCAGTTTGCTGCCCCGCAGCAGCAGCGCCCCGCCGCCATGCCCCAGCAGCAGCCGACGCCTCGCGCCGCCGCTCCCGACCCGCTTGCCGTGGCAGACCCCTTCGCGCCTAGCGTCCCCGACCCCGCCGCCGCACCCATCCCGGTGCCTCAGACCGTCTCGCGCGACGCGCTTGCCGGCATGGGCGGAGCCGCCGCGACCGGTGCCGCCGTGGGCCTAGGCGCCGCAGCCGGCATCGCCTCCAACATGGCGAGCACTCGCGCCCCGCAGCGCCCGCTCGCCCAGCTCGTCGACGTCGTGAGCGGCGAGAGCCATAGCATCACCTCCGCACAGGTGACCATCGGTCGCGAGCGCTCAGTTTCCGACATTGCCCTGCGCGACCCCAACGTGTCGCGCCGCCACGCCCAGCTCACCTTTACGGGCTCGGATTGGTCGATCGAGGACCTCAATTCCACCAATGGCACGCTCGTCAACAACCGCCGCATTACGCGCTGCCCGCTGCGCAACGGCGATCTGCTGACGTTTGGCCTGAGTACCTTTGAATTTAGGGGATAGTCGCTTATGAACATCGATATCGTCCTTTTTGCAGGCCGCATCGTCTTGGTCGCCCTGCTCTATATCTTCCTGTTCGCCGTCATGAAGACCGGCGTGGGACTTGTGCGCGGGCAGCGCCGCGACTCGGCTATCTGGACGATTGATGTGGACAAGGGTCCGCGCGGTATCCGCGGCATCCACGTAGACATGCTCGGCCCCGTCATCGTCGGTCGCTCGCCATCTTCGGACATCTGCATCAACGAACCGTTCGTCTCGGCCTCGCATGCGCGCTTTTCGCTGCAGGGCCCGGCGCTCATCATCGAGGACCTCAACTCGCTTAACGGCACGCTCGTCAACGGCCGCCAGCTCGTGGAGCCCGCGACGCTGCGCGAGGGCGACGAAGTCCAGATTGGCGACGTGGTCATGAAGGTGAACCGTCGATGATCGACGAGGAGAACAAGTCCGCAACTATGACCGAGGCGCCGGCTGCCGCCGCAGCTGCGCCGGCCCACGCCGCTCCGGCGGACTCCACACCCGTGGAGCCCGAGGACACCGTGTTCTCCCTGCCTCTTTCGCATGTAACGCATGATATTTCGGATCTCGCCGATAACGAGGACGAAGAGGATGCCGTAGCGGCGCCCATCGGCGCACATGCTGCGGAACAGCCCACAGCGCCCGAAGCAACCCCAGCGCCGGCTCACTTTGCAGAGCCCGTCGCCGCGGCAATCAACGAGAGCGCTACGGTGTTTGCGGCACCCGAGCCCGCCGCGCCGGCGTTTCCCATAGCCCCGGCATCCGAGGTTGCGCCCGCGTCTACGCCGGCGCCCGAGGCGGGGACATCCCCCGAGGACGGCCCTGCACCCAAGACCCCGCAGCCTGCGCCCGCAAGCGAGTCCGATGCCGTGGCCGAGCCCGCCGCCCAGTCGCAAAGCACGCCCGCGGCGTCGCACTTTGCGACGCCCGAGCCTATAGACGTCAGCCCGCAAGACGACGAGTCGACCGCCCGCGTTTCCGAGGAGCCCGACTCCCCGGACACCGGTGATTCCGAATCAAACGCCGAGACCGACACCGTCTCTCCCGGTGACACCGCCGAGATCGACGTTGCTGCCGTTGAGGCCAAGCTCAAAGACCCCGGCTCGACCGTGAGCTTTGAGCCCCTGACCGAGGAGCGCATCGAGACCGACTCGACCTATGATGCCGGTACCACCACGCAACTCATGTGGGGCGCCCGCTCCGACGTTGGCTGCGTGCGCCCGCACAATGAGGATTCCTACCTGGTGCAGTCGCCGCTCTTTTGCGTATGCGACGGCATGGGCGGTCACGCCGCCGGCGAGGTAGCCTCTTCCATCGCCGTCGAGACTATTGCCAAGACGGCCCCGCAGTCCGCCGACGCAGCGCGCCTGGCCGCAGCCGTCGAGGCCGCCAACGCCGCCGTGATCGAGGCCGCCCTCAACGGTCTGGGCAAACCCGGCATGGGATGCACGGCCACCTGCGCCTACATCGAAAACGACACGCTCGCCATCGCCCACGTGGGCGACTCGCGCGCCTACCTGCTCCACGAGGGCACGCTCATCCGCGTGACCCGCGACCACTCCTACGTGGAGGAGCTCGTGGACGCTGGCGAGATCACGGCAGACGAGGCTCGCGTCCACCCCAACCGTTCGGTCATCACCCGCGCACTGGGCTCGGACCCCGCCATGTATGCCGACCACTTCACTCTGCATATCGAGGAAGGCGACCGCCTGATCCTGTGCTCCGACGGCCTCTCGAGCATGATTCCCGATAGCGATATCGAGAACATCGCCACGCAGTCCTCAACCGCGCAAATCTGCGTCGACAACCTAGTGGACGCGGCGCTTGC
>CAJJZO010000012.1 GCA_905197585.1 uncultured Collinsella sp. | reverse complement strand
TATTACGAGCTCCTGTGCGAATTGGAGAGAACGCTCCCGCAAACTGCCTCTTGACAACTTATAGGAGCGTCGGTTTTTATTTCGCGAAATTCGGTATGGTTGAGGGTGATCGGTTAAACGTAGTAGATAGGCCCATTTCGTGGCGCGCGAATCAAGCTGAGGTACAAAATAGCCCTCGCCCTAGAAAAATCATCTGGTAGAGTTGACCTCACGTGAATTTCAGCACACTGCGTACTACCTGTGCTTTTGTCATTTTGGGAGTGAACTTGTGAATACTTCTGTCGCCAAGAAAGCCAGTCGGGCGATGCGCCTGCTCATGATGGCGCTCACGGCAGTTCTCATCTTCTTCTTCATCAATGTTATGCTGCTCGTCTCCGATATCCAGGGCACGGCGCGCGTGGTCAACTACGCCGGCCTGGTACGCGGCACCACGCAGCGCATCGTGAAGCTCGAGGATGCAGGCCAGTCACAAGACGACCTACTCAAGGCCGTGGATTCATACATTAACGGCTTGCGCTACGGAAGCGACGACCTCAATCTCGTCCGTCTCGATGACGATGAGTACCAGGCAAAGATGACCGAGCTTGCAAATTATTTTGATGAGCTTTGCGCCGAGATTGCCCGTGTGCGTGAAGTCGGCTACGAGAACACCGATATCATCGCGATGAGCGAGGAGTTCTTTGGTATTTGTGACGATGCTACGCGACTCGCAGAGGACTACTCTCAGGAGAAGGCGTCGGCGCTCAACTATCTCGAGGGCTTGGTGATCATCGACATCGTGGGCTTGGTGGCGACCTTTGCGGTCGAACTTGTTCGCGCGGTGCGAACTGCCGCGCTCAATCGCGAGCTGCAGAGCAAAGTCTATCTCGACGAAGCCACGGGACTGCCCAACAAGAACAAGTGCGAGGAGATCTTGGGGCAGGAGCGGCCTGTCTCCGCGGAGGCGCCCGTTGCGGTGTGCGTCTTTGACCTTAACAATCTGCATACGGTCAATAACAACTTCGGCCACGAGAAGGGCGACTAATACATCCGTTCTTTTGCCCAGCAGCTGGGGTGCGTGGCGTCCGAGACCTGCTTCGTGGGCCGCGACGGTGGCGATGAGTTTATCGCGGTGCTGTGGGATGTCGATCGAGTTGCCGTGGTGTCCTGTCTCGCTCGGGTTCGTGCGAACGTGAACGAGTATTCCGAGGCTCACCCCGACATGCCTATCAGCTATGCGGTGGGCTACGCGCTTTCCAGTGATTTTGATGAACCGCCTACGATGCGCGAGCTCTTTTCCCAGGCCGACAAAAACATGTACATCGACAAGAACCGCGTAAAGACAGCCGAGGCGGCCGGGCCGCAACGCGAGGAACGGTAAGCTTGTAACGAAGATCATAGAAAAGCCTCCGCAGCTCGTGTGGCTGCGGAGGCTTTATTCGTTGCGGTGCTGTTCCGAGTTGCCAGATTTATTCGAGCTCAAACGCTCCGGTATAGAGCTGGTAGTAGTACCCGCGCTTGGCGATCAGCTCGTCGTGGTTGCCACGCTCGATGATGCGGCCGTGGTCCAGGCAGATGATCGCATCGGAGTTGCGTACGGTGGAGAGACGGTGCGCGATGACAAACGTCGTGCGACCTTCCATGAGCTTATCCATGCCCGCCTGCACGATGGCCTCGGTGCGGGTGTCGATGGAGCTCGTGGCCTCGTCCAGAATCATTGCCGGCGGATCGGCGACGGCGGCGCGTGCGATCGAGATCAGCTGGCGCTGGCCCTGCGACAGCTGCGCGCCGTTGCCGGTGAGCATGGTGTCGTAGCCGTCGGGCAGGCGGGTGATAAAGTCATCCGCTCCCGCGAGCTTGGCCGCCTTGATGCACTCCTCGTCGGTGGCGTCCAGGTTGCCGTAGCGGATGTTGTCCATGACGGTGCCGGTGAACAGGTTCACGTCCTGCAGCACCACGCCCAGCGAGCGACGCAGATCGGACTTGCGAATCTTGTTGACGTTGATGCCGTCGTAGCGGATTTTGCCGTCGGCAATGTCGTAGAAGCGGTTGATGAGGTTGGTGATGGTCGTCTTACCGGCACCGGTGGCACCGACAAACGCGACCTTCTGGCCCGGCTTGGCGTATACGGACACGCCGTGCAGCACTTCGTGGTCGGGCGTGTAGCCAAAGTCCACGTTATCCATGACCAGGTCACCACGCAGCGGCACGTACTCGATCTCGCCCGTTGCGCGGTGCGGGTGCTTCCAGGCCCACATGCCGGTGTGGTGGTCGGCCTCCTCGAGCTCCCAAGTCTCGGGGTTCACCTGTGCGTTGACGAGCGTCACGTAGCCCTCGTCGGCCTCGGGCTCCTCGTCGAGTAGCTCAAAGATACGTTCGGCGCCGGCAAGGCCCATGACCACGGCGTTGATCTGCTGCGAGATTTGGCCGATCTGGCCGCAGAACTGCTTGGTCATGTTGAGGAACGGCACCACGACGGCGATGGAGAGCGCCATGCCCGAGAGGCTCAGGTTGGGCACGCCCAGCGTCAGGAAGATGCCGCCGGTCAGCGCGACCAGCACGTAGAGCAAGTCGCCCAGGTTCCCGAGGATCGGCATGAGGATGTTGGCGTACATGTTGGCCTTCTGCGAGACCTCGAAGAGCTTCTCGTTGCGCTCGTCAAAATCGGCCTCGGCGGCGGACTCGTGACAGAACGCCTTGACGACTTTCTGGCCGTTCATGACTTCCTCGATATGGCCCTCGACCACGCCGAGCTCGGTTTGCTGCGCGATAAAGAAGCGCGCGGAGTTGGAGCCGAGCAGCTTGGTCATAAAGGTCATAAAGGCGACGCCGGCAATGATGACCAGGCACATCCACACGCTGTAATACAGCATGATGAAGAGCACGGTGACGATGACGATGATCGTCATGAGCAGGTTGGGCAGCGACTGGCTGATCATCTGACGCAGCGTGTCGATGTCGTTGGTGTAGTGGCTCATGATGTCGCCGCGCTGGTGCGTGTCGAAGTAGCGAATCGGCAGGTCCTGCATGCGGTTGAACATCTTTTCGCGCAGCTTCTCGAGCGAGCCCTGCGTGATGACGGCCATGGCGCGGTTCCAGAAGAGCGAGGAGGCGACGCCCACGGCGTAGATGCAGCCGAGGGTGGTCACGAGCTTCAGAATCTTGGGCTGCGCGGCCGTCCAGTCGCCCGACTGCCACGATTCGCTAATGACCTGCAGCGCGCTCTGAAGAAACGTCGCGCCGATGGAGTTGATGATGGCGCAGAGCACCACGCCGGCGACGACGAGGGGCAAAAGCACCGGGTAGAAGCCAAAGAGCATCTTGATCAGGCGCGTCATGGTGCCGCCCTTGCGGTTGCGTGCGCGCTCGGCGGTAGCGGCCTTACTCATGTGCCTCGCCTCCTTCCTGGGTCTGGGCTTGCGGTGCGGATGCCTCGGTGTCGGCTGCGACGGTCTCGGCCGCCTCCTCGCCCTCGGCACTCATCTTGTTTTGCGAGGTAAAGGTCTCGCGGTAGATCTCGCTCGTCTTGAGCAGCTCATCGTGGTTGCCGATGTCCTTGATGCGGCCGCCCTCCATGACGATGATGCGGTCGGCGTCCTGCACGGAGCTGATGCGCTGGGCGATGATGAGCTTGGTCGTGTTGGGCAGGTAGCTCGCCAGGCCCTCGCGGATCTTGGCGTCGGTCTTGGTGTCGACGGCGCTCGTGGAGTCGTCCAGGATCAAGATCTTGGGGCGACGCAGCAGGGCACGCGCGATGCACAGGCGCTGCTTCTGGCCGCCGGAAACGTTGGAGCCGCCCTGCTCGATCCAGGTGTCGTAGCCCTTGGGGAAGCCGTCGACAAACTCGTCGGCGCAGGCCAGATGTGCGGCCTCGCGGACTTCCTCGTCGGTGGCGTTCGGGTCGCCCCAGCGCAGGTTCTCGGCGATGGTGCCGCTAAACAGCACGTTTTTCTGCAGGACCATGGCTACCTGGTGGCGCAGCGCGTCCAGGTCGTAGTCGCGCACGTCCACGCCGCTGACGCGCACGGTGCCCTCCGTGACATCGTACAGACGGGCGATCAGGTTCACGAGCGTCGACTTGGCCGAGCCGGTGCCACCGATAATGCCGATGGTCTCGCCGCTCTTAATATGCAGGTCGATATCGTCGAGCGCCTGGCGGCGGGCATGCTCGGAATACTTAAAGCTCACGTGATCGAAGTCGATGGAGCCGTCGGCAACCTCGTGCACGGGCTCGGTCGGGTTGGCGATCGTGGGCTCGGCGGCCAGCACCTCGGTAATGCGGTGCGCCGACTCGTCTGCCATGGTTACCATGACAAAGATCATCGACAGCTGCATTAGGCTCATCAGAATCTGGAAGCCGTAGGTAAAGATGGAGGAGAGCTGGCCCACGTCGAACAGGGTGCCCTGGCTCGTGATGATGAGCTTGGAACCCAGGTAGATGATGACGACGAACGCGCCGTTGACGCAGATGTTCATCATGGGGTTGTTGAAGGCGAGCAGCTTCTCGGCGCGGGTGAAGTCCATCTGGACGTCGCGCGCGGCGGTGGCGAACTTCTCCTTCTCGTAGTCCTGGCGCACGTAGCTCTTGACCACGCGCATGCCGGTGACGTTTTCCTCAACGGATTCGTTGAGCGCGTCGTACTTGCGGAACACGCGGGCAAAGATCGGGCGCACCTTATAGATGATAAAGAACAGGCCAAAGCCCAGCAGCGGAATGATGACCAGGTAGACCATGGCGACGCTGCCGCCCATGGCGTATGCCATGGTAAAGGCAAAGACCAGCACCAGCGGCGAGCGCACGGCGATGCGGATGAGCATCATAAAGGCCTGCTGCACGTTGTTGATGTCGGTGGTGAGGCGGGTGACGAGCGAGGAGCTCGAGAACTCGTCGATGTTGGCGAAGCTGAACGTCTGGATCTTGTAGAACAGGTCGTGACGCAGGTTCTTGGCAAAGCCGCAGCTGGCATGGCTGCAGGTGATGCCCGCGGCGGCGCCAAAGGCGAGTGACGTCAGCGCGATGAGTACGAGAAGGCCGGCGGTGGGCAGCATCTCGGTAACGGCGGTGCCGTCCTTGATGGCGTCGATCATGTCGGCGGTGATAAACGGGATCATCATCTGGCAGATTACCTCGCCAAGCACCAGCAGCGGTGTGGCGATCGTGACCTTCATGTAATCGCGGATGCTGCCCATAAGGGTTTTAATCATCCAGTTCCTCCCAGGTTACACGGATTTTCTCGAGCATTTCGGCGAGCTGCTCGCGCTCGTCGTGGGTGAGCGCGCTAAAGGCCTGTTCTCTAAAGCGGATGCGGGCTGCCTGGTCGATGCGGGCGTTTTCCCGGCCGGTTTCGGTCAGGCGAATGGTGAGCTGCCGGCGATCTTTTGGATTGCGGCTGCGCTCGATGATGCCGGCGCACTCGAGCTTGGACAAGATCTCGGAAAGCGACCCCGGCTTGAGGTCGAAGTGCATGCCGAGTTCCTGCTGCGACATCTCGCCGTTTTCCTGCTTGGCAAGCAGGCAGACGATGGGCGCCTTGCCGGATACGCCGCCACCATGAAAATGCATGTAATGGCCGCAAAAGCCCAGGTTATTGAGGATACGCTTGGCGAGTCTGTCTTCGGCGTTGACCGCTTCGGGTATGTCTACCGGTTGCGACGGGTCACCGCCGGGCTCATGCGGAAGGACGAGTGCTTCAACACACATATCTAAGCTTCGCTCCTTTCTTTAGTTAGGTAGTGGAATTGTTTTGTGCCTAACCAATCTAGGAGCATGAGAAATGAATGTCAAGGTACCAAACTTATTAAGTTACGGCGTTTTGCCAAACGCCGTAACCGCTCGACGCTGCAAACGCTCCCTGCGCTACACTTAGTCGCACTGTGGCGCTGCTGCGCCGTGCCCGAACCAAGGGAGACCCTCATGAAGAATACTCAGCTGCTGCTGATCAACGATATGTGCGGCTACGGCAAGGTCGCGCTTTCTGCCATGTTGCCGGTGCTGTCGCACATGGGCTATCGCATCCACAACCTGCCGACGGCCCTCGTTTCCGATACGCTCAACTACCCCAAGTTCTACATCCACGACACCACGGAGTATGTCCGCCAGAGTCTCGCCATCTGGGAGGAGCTCGGCTTTGAATTCGACGCCATCTCGACCGGCTTTATCGTGACCGAGGAAGAGGCACGCATCATCTCGGACTTTTGCCACCGCCGCGCGCAAAAGGGCACCAAGGTGTTCGTCGACCCCATCATGGCCGACAACGGCAGACTCTACGCCGGCGTGCCCGAGTCGACCATCGGCCTTATGCGCAGCCTGGTCGAGTGCGCCGACTACGCGGTGCCCAACTATACCGAGGCGTGTCTGCTCACCGATACGCCTATGGCCGAGCAGATTACGGCCGACGAGGCTCGTGCGCTCGTGGACGCCATGCTTGCACTGGGCGCCAAGTCGGTGGTCATTACGAGTGCGAAGGTCGACGGGGCGAGTGCCGTCATCGGCTACGACCATGTGGCGGGAGAGTACTTTACGATTCCCTTTGAGCTGATCCCGGTGTATTTCCCGGGCACGGGCGATACGTTCTCGTCGGTGCTCGTGGGTCGCGTTATGGCCGGCTGGAGCCTGCAACGTGCGACGACCGACGCTATGCGTGTGGTGGCCGAGCTTATCGAGCGCAATGCCGACCAAGAGGACAAGTCGGCCGGCCTTCCCATCGAGGCCTGCCTGGATGTGATCGACCATGAGTAACGCCAGCGAGGGCGGTGCCAAGCCCGCGGGCGGGGACAAGCCGCTCGGCGCGTCGCGGGGCAAGCGTCCGCGTATCCGCGTGAGCTGCGTGGACCAGCTGGGCGCGTGCCGCTGCCACCATGGCCATAAGCCCGGCGACGTCTTTGACTTCGACCGAGACCGCGGCAAGATGTGCGCCATGGCCTGCCATGTGGGCTTTCCCTATATCGATATCCTGCGCTACGGCGGAACCGTGCCTGGCAACGAGCCCGGTACGGCAAAGTTCTGCTGCCCCGAGGTCGATACGTTGAACGTCTGGCTTGCCGAGATCGTCGACGAGTAACCGAGCGTGGATAATCTTCCACCGAGATAATGAGCGTGGATTTTCTCCCGTTTAGGGCGCCCTTGAACGCTCAAAGTGGGAGATTTTCCACGCTCAATTTGTATGCGGGAGAAAATCCACGCTCGTTTTATACCGATGGCGTGGCCCGTATATCCGCGCCGCCCGAGCGCCTACAGCTGCTCGAGCATAGCGGTGCAACCGGCGAGCACATCGCGGTAGGTGGCATCGAAATTACCGGTGTACCAGGGGTCGGCTACGTCGCCGGGGCGATCGGTCCAATCGAGCAAGCGCGAGATCTTGCCATCGGGGTCCTTGCCAAAGATGCGGTATAGGCCGCGGGCGTTCTCGTCGTCCATATAGACAATGTGATCCCAGTTGCCATACTCTGCACGACGCACCTGACGCGCGCGATGTGCGACGACGGGAATCCCGACCTCGCGTAGCTTGGCAACGGTACCGTGGTGTGGCGGGTTGCCGATCTCCTCGGTCGAGGTCGCAGCGGAATCAATGACAAACTCGCCCGCGCGTCCGGCGCGGTGCACCAGCTCGGTAAACACCGACTCGGCCATGGTCGAGCGGCAGATGTTGCCGTGGCAGACGAACAGGATTTTTATCATTTCTCAAAACCTCTCATATATCAGAGTTTTCGCAGGTAAATCGCGTCGTTCCAATTATCCCACTCAAACCGAAGTAGCAAATCCATTCATATATGAGCGGTTATTTATCTCGTCCATCGTAGTAAAAAACGTCGTAAAACTCCAAGATTTACGATTTACTGCCACCCGCTCATGCTGCCTCTTCCTCGAACCGGAGCACATCTGCCTTCACATCGTCAAACCCAAGGTGCGTGTACGTGTTGTAGGTCACATCGATGTCGGAGTGGCCCATAACGTATTTGAGCTTCACGGGATCCATCCCCTTGCGCGCCATCTTCGAGCAGAACGTATGACGGCAAACATGGGGAGTGATCTTCGGCAGCTCGTCCTTGTAGATGCGGTTGTGCTTCGCCACGGCATACTGGAAGTACTTCTCCCAGTGAAGAGCCACGCGGGGCATCTGGTTCTTGTCGAGAAAAAGGAATCCGCTTACACCGTCCACCACGGGCTCTATCGGCGGCTTGGGACGGTTCGCGACCACCCTCCTGAAGCACTCCGCAACGCCCTCGGACATCGGAACGTATCGTACGCCGCTGCTGGTCTTCGGCCGCTCGATGTAGTAACGCATGTCGCTGGAGCGCTGAAGCTGCTTGCTGACGCAGACGCTTCCGCGCTCGAAATCGATGTCCTCCGCCGTGAGCCCGCAGAACTCGGAGATGCGGAGCCCCGTGTTCAGCAGGATGTAGAACGCGTCGTAATAGCGGGAGTAGTGGCTATCGCTTCTAACGAAGTCGAGGAACCTCCTCTCCTGCTTGGGGGTCAGCGCCTCACGCGCAACCTGATCGTTCACAAGAATGGTCGCAAGCTCGAAATTGAACGGGTTTCGGCGAATGAGGTCATCTTCCTCCGCGAGCTGGAACGCCGGTCGCAGAACGCCGCGTATGGTATGGATCGAGCTGTATCGCTTCCCGCGATCCCTTTGCAAGGAAATGAGCCATTCCTTCGCGTCGAGGGTCGTGATGTCGCTTATCCTCCTACCGCCGAACTCGTTGTCCGCAAGGAAGTTGAGCACCGTCTTGTACCCGGTTCGCGTGGTCGGTCTCACTGCCGTCTTGGTCTCCGTGTACTTGGTGGCGAGTTCGAGAACGGTCATGTTCTCGGGGGCAACGTTGTCGAAGAGGTCCCGCTGGATCCGCTGCTCAAGCTCGCGCAGGCACGGGCCCGATCTCTTCCTCTTCGGCGTGAAATCATGGGTTGTCAAGGTCCACGAGTAGACGCTGCGCGTCTTGCCCCTTGCGTCCACGTACTTGAAGCAGTAGCGGCCGTCCTTCCTCTGGCTCACCCCGCGACGGAGGATGCGCCCTTTCATGTCCTTTCTAGTAGCCATTCCTTGGCTCCTTTCCATAGAAGAAAAGAGCCCCAATGCGATAGTTGAATTCTATCGCATGGGGCCCGAGTTGTTAGTCTGCCGTGACGGCACCGGAATCGAGCAGGGCCTCGTAGAGGTGCGCCGAGTCACCCGAGCCAGACAGCCCCCGCGCGAAACTCGAATAGGGGTTCGGCCGGGATGATCCATCGGCGGGCCAATACGTCCCCAGCTCGATCCTGAACTCCGTGAGGCATATCTCCTTCTGCTGCATCTCCACGACGAGGGCAAGCCGTCTTTCGAGCTGCCCGAAGCCATCGATATCGTCATTGGGCCGCCCGACCGTGGCCCCTCTCATCTGCTCACAGTAGAACTCCATCGGATTGTACGGAGTGGTGACGATGATAAGGTCGGCCGCTATGGCCTTGTCTGCGTAGCGGGCGGGGGCCATGACCTCGTGCTCGATGGCATAGGGATCCGTGACCCTAAGAAGGTCCGCATAGGGTATGGACGAGGGCCGCAGCTCATCCAAGATGATGGTGTGCTGCCCGGCATACCCCTGAAAGACATCGCGCGTAGACCCGGAGACGAAGAAGGGCTCGCCCTTGCTCTGCGCGTACTGCTTGGCGAGGCTGGACTTGCCTGTCCCGGCGGGGCCGAAAATCCAGATGGTCTGAACGCGCCTTCCCTCGTCTCGCATCTTCGTGCGCCACTCGGCTGCGCTCACCTGAAGGCTGCGGGCGTACACGTCCTCTATCTGGCGCTTGGCGCGAGCGTACTCGGAGCCCGAAAGCTGCGATATCAGACCCTCCCTGTCGATCCTTCCCTCAAGCAGATCGTCAAGGAGGATCTTGATGTTACTGTGCGAGCGTGCCTTGGAGACGCGCGACTCGATGGACGCCAGCGCCGCAGGGTAATCGAAGTTCGCGCGGACGAGGGACGGGCCATACTGGTATTTGGAGCGTGCGCCGTCAGTCCTGTGGCAGAGGTAGGAGAAGCCGTTCTCCGTTCCCGCCTTCCACGCTTCCAGCCGCTCGGCCTTGTCCCCGAGCGACTTCGCCACGCTGCGAACGGAGCGCGGGTTCGCGAACTCCATCATCACGTGCAGGTGGTCGGCTGCTGGACGGCCCGCGTCCGTGATGTCGCGGTCGTGCACGATGCCCGCGTACCGTTTGGGCGCTAGTGCCTCGATGCGCCTGTACATCTCGTCCACTGAGGCGGGCAGATGGCAGAGCTGCTGCTCGTACATCATCGCCCGGGTCTTCCTGGGTGCTGAGCCAGTCATCGGTTCCACCTCCCTTCTCGTTTATCAGTGTTTCGGGGCGAAACTTGGAACGTCCCTTTCGGATGCGCCTTGGGATAACAAGCCCCCCAAGGCGCATATATGAACGGAAATCAAACAAATGGAACAAAGAGAGGCGGCACCCGCATTCGCTGCGCTCTGCGG
The DNA here is from genome assembly GCA_905197585.1 of uncultured Collinsella sp. Lineage (GTDB taxonomy): Bacteria > Actinomycetota > Coriobacteriia > Coriobacteriales > Coriobacteriaceae > Collinsella. The sequence continues at coordinate 8,464 of CAJJZO010000012.1, read as the reverse complement.
GTGCCGCGATAATCAATCAATCGACGTACAGCTCAAGAAGACGGCCAAGCTCGCGATACACGGGGAATCTCATGACGGGAAAGTGCACGAAGCCGATGCGGTCGTGCTCCCCGTCCGTGCTGCTGAACCACGCGTCCCCCGGCCCGTACGTCCGGGAGACGGCGAAGTCCTTGAGCCGATCAGAACCCCAGATCAAACGCGCCTCGTCAAGCGTCGGCCGGAACAGGATGCGCGTGCTGCAAGCAGACCGGATCATCGACGGGAGCCCGCCTTCCTCGACGGACGCCTCCGCGATCGAGATGATGGCGTAGCAGCCCGCGCTCGCGCCCATCGTGACGATGCGCTTGATAAGGCCGTCGAAGGCCGCAAGGCAGTAGTCCGGGTCCTCCTTGCTCGCCCTCTTGGGGAGAACGGTCCGAAGGGCCACGTACTCATCGATGAAGAGGAGCGAGACATGGAAGCCCGCGTCCCACCAGTGAACGGCATCCCCCGTCTCGGCCGAAAGCTCGTTGAGGACACGCTGACGCTCCGTGATGGTCTCGGCGAACGAGCCCAGCGCGGCGAGGATGCCACGGGCGTTTCCGTCTTCGTCAAGCGTTGCCACGTGAGGGAGACGGGAAAGCTCCGCCCTCTTGGGGTCAATGACGAGCACCCTCGACCCGTAGCCATCGGGCCCGACGAGCAATGCCTGAAGAACGAGGGATATGATGCCCGTCGTCTTCCCGCTTCTGGTCTTCCCCGCCACGAGCATCGAGCCCGACGTGCGCAGGTCGATGCTCGTGCCGTCCTGCACGCGAAGCGCGTACGCGCTCGGCGGCTGAAGTTCGGAGACGGAACCCGCCACTATCTCGCGATGGACGGTGACATCCTCGATATGGAACGTCACCCGGTTGCACGCCTCGTCCGCCTCGGACAGAACGACGGCATAGCGCGAGAAGCGGCCGCAGAGGCGGCTGCTGATGCTGGGCGCAAGCTTGGCGATCTCCTCCACCGTCGAAGAGGAGGCGGAGACGGTAAGCTCGAACCTGCCTTCGTCTGTCTCTTCGCAAGTCACATGCGGAAGGACCTCTCCCTCGCGCAGGTGCAGCGGGTTACCGTATCGGGAATCGAAGATTCCAGAGCGAACGCGGACCTTGAGCCTCTCAGGCTCAGGAAGGCGGAGAAGCCAAACGACTCCCACAGCGATGGAAAGCATCCCAACGGATAAAGTCACAAGGGCGACGGCGGAGAGGTTTCCAGAAAGAAGATGAACCCTCGTCACGTCCTCTGCCACAGGGACAAAGAGCCGTTCGACCAACACGCCCAAGAGATAAAAGCACGCAGCGGCGAAAGCCAAAACGGCCCCCAGCACGATAACCTTAGTGCCGGGGGCCGCATAGACGATCGCCGGCGCTTCTTTTGAAAAGCGCATGCGATCACCTCACGTTACGGCTTCTTGGGCTGTACCGTGATGCCCTCAGCCGCGACGGAGAGCAGGTTACGGTAGTCACCGTAGACCTTCGCCGTCACGCCAGTAGGCTCCACGTACTGGTCGATGGGAATATCGACGTCAGCAGCGACCTTGAAGGTCAGCTTCTCGAAGCGGTTGCTGACCACCTCGCCATCGCGGAGCTTATACGGCGTGTGGTCGGAAGTGATTACCGCCTCGATCTTCGTACCCTTGTGGGCCTTGGTCTCAAAGTCGACCCACTCGCCGCCGCCAACGCAAAGGAACAGCTTGTCCTTCGCGAAGGCGTTCCAGTCGAACACCAAAAACTGACTCAGCTTCTTCATAAAAGATCACCTCTGATCTACTCGCAATGAATGGAGTTGTCCGGCCCGTCGTGGACCTCAAGATACATGCGCAAAAGATTGCGGAGCGTTTCCTCGGCCAGCGCTAGCTTGAGGGCCTTATCAGCCTCGCTAGTGCTGTGGGATGCTGCATCGTAGACATGGGTGTAGGCATCAAGCGCCTGACTGTACATGATGCGGCCGTACATCTGCTCCAGCAGAAGTTCGCGATTCATATTCGGCATCCAAAACACCTCCTTCAAAAAGAAGAACCAGTAATGCACAGCGTCTGCCATACGCGCGCCGCGGCATGCGTATACATCTCGCTGGGTGTTATGGATAAAAACAAAACTTGGCCGAAAGGGCCCGCGCCATAACAGCTTCGGGCTCATCGCCCTAGCCTTAAGAAAGGTGATCGTTCTTTTCGAGGCAGGAATAGTCTATATCAATCAAAACCGCAGGTCAAGCGGCATTTTTTGAAGTGATTTCCCCTCATTTATGAGAAGAAATCACCGAGTAAGGCGTCTAGTTATCAGAACCTGGCCGCGGAACATCGTTGCGTACCGCGGCCAGATTTCTATTTCAGGAACTCATACTTAAACAAAACAGGGACAAGCTCAGACACGAAGTACTCCCTAACAAGAGCCTTCAAAGATCGGATGTGACCATTCAGCTCGGGATAATCGAAAACCATTTCGTTAGTTTGCGGGTCCTTGTAACGAGTGTTGAGCTCCACATCAATTTGATACAGGCCATAAGTCAGGCTGTCATCATATCCCTGCGTGTCTCGCGCAGCAGAGAGAACCAAGTCCCAAGCTCTTACAAGCTCCGCATCACGCTCGTCAAATGAATAGTTTTTAAGATCCAAAGATGCTACGGTCTCTCCATTTGTAGTATCAAGGCAAAGCTCATTTCTATAAAACCTGCCATCGGAGCCCACGAAGCTTCTAAGATGGTTTCTTATCTCACACGTTGTAAAAATCAAACACTTCTTGAGCCAAGAGTTTAGTTTCCCGCTATTAATATCGTTCTGATAGCGAGTGGCACCATCGGCGGACTTCATTATTCGGCCACGTTCGGTCCAGTCAGAAACGTAAGAGATGTAACGCGATGCCGCAAACAACGGAAGCTTCTCCAAATAGTTGTCTGCCCTAAGATAGAAGCCGTTTCCGTTGTACATCCCTGCGATAACTAGGCATGAATGCAGGTCGGGCTGCTCAAAGCCCTGACCATCAGCGACCATATAGCCGAGAATATTCTTGGCATATTTCGGTTTGAGACGCTTCTTCTGATCGCCCGCTTCGGTTCCATCGTGTTGAACGAGGATTCCTCCTTCAACGTCATCAGGAAAACTGCGGCGATCGTAATATACGTCACTGAATTTGCTGTAAACGCGTTTAAAGTCAAGCGAGCTATCGCGTCTAGTTATCCCATCTCGGCTCAAATCAAAAGCCGGGACCGAGAATTGAGTTATATCGCTTTCAGCGTTTGCCCAGAGGGCCACTACAAGGCAAGAGTGCTTGCGAGCGTGAAACTTTTCCCTATCCACCGCAAAGCCATCAACAAGGACACGATCGATAAGGAATTGACTCTTCCAATACTTTATTGGAGAAAACACGACGTAGCTATCCGTTGGCTGGCGGAGGTAGTACTCAAAGCCAGACCAAACGAATGCATTGCTCATCTCATTTAGAGCCTGAGGAGCGATCCTCCCTGACGCTTTAATTGCCTTTCGCATTTCGCCAACTACGTACGATTGCTTCCACGCAGAAGAAGTCTTCCCGGCTCTTTTCTTCTGATGCTCCATCGAAGTCGTTTCAGCAAACGGTGGATTTTCGAAAAGAATAATGGAACAGCTCTCATCGGAGAGGTAACGAGTAATGACTTCATTGTCGATAAAAGACTTCGACAAAGCGTCAGACCCTCTCACCATGCCTGCAAAAAAAGTGTCAGGCAATTCGAAAGGAGGCACAATGTGGCGAACCTTATCACCAAGACGTTCCGCTAATACTTTATATTCGTAATACTCGTAGGTCGAAACAATACAGTGAGAAAGTTCTTCATCTGTGAGGAACTGCTCAAGATTTCCTGTGCCAGCGCAACGGTCGATAATGACATAATCGTTTCCAGAAGGAACCCGATCGATTGCCTTCCTGAGCAGGCGCACGGCAATCTCGGCAAATTCGGGCGGTGTATAAAATGCGCCCAGATCCTTCTTATGAAGAAAGTCATTAAGTTGGTCCATCAGGTATTTGAAGCGCACATTCGTTTCGCCCGCATACGGAAGAATATAATCAGAAAGAATATTGGGCTTACGAATCTCTCCGATAACCTTTACTTTGCCTTGTGCATCACCAAGAAAGTCGCCCTTGCTGGCATTCGGGCATATGCGATAGAAATGTTCAGCCCACCCAACAATACAGTTCTCATCTATGTTGATTCGCATCCAGCGTTCTTCGCGGAGGAGTTCGACCAGACTTTCGGCGTCTAATTGACTGTTCCTATAATGAAGCGCAAAGTCAGGTTTTTCGCCTAAAAAGGCGGAGTTATTCTTTGAGGCCCCTCCAACGTAAACAACCTCGATATGATCTCGGTAGTCCTCAGAACGGTAGACGTAATCTATAGCGTCTTCCAAAGAGATGAGGTGAATAGTTGCGGGGACAGGCTTACCTTTCACGCGCCTTGCCGAAAGGTATTTGACCGCCTGAAAAAGAACTTGATTCAAATCAGTAATCCGGAGCTTAAACTCAAGGAGATTGCCGCGAACCACCCCGTCGTTGTAGTCGTTAAGTACGTCCTCTGTGCTCAGAGCCGAATCGACTCTCGGCAGAAAGTCGAGATAGAAACTTTCTCGACCCTCGATCTCATCGGAAAAGCTCAGGTCAAGCTGTGCTTTGGATTCATCGAGCTCCATGATTCACCGCTTTCCGGTGGAACAAGTTGCCCGCATCCACCTCGTAGTCGGGGGCAATCACGTCCCCAATTCATATCTGGCGATGGCAATTATAAGACACTATTCTCCTGCGTCCCGAAAAGGGAAGCTGTAACAGCATGATTCTGAGCATCAAAGGTATGTAGACGATAGCGATACGAAATCGCTTCGATCGTGCGAGCGATGTCGTACAAGAACCAGGCATCGTCCAATACCATAACAAACCAGATTGCAGCGAAGCACAATATCGCATTGGGGCTCAAAGTCGTAAAAACGTCGTAAAAAGCTACTCCTACCAGTGAAACCGCCTTGTTTATGAGGCGGTTTCACTCTATTGCTAGATGTTGCCGTGGCAGATAAAGAGAACGCGGTGGACGGGCTTGGGGCTATTCATGACCAGCTCTCTCCAAACGAAGCCAAGTACGACGCATTATCGAACGGCGTCCCTAGGCCCTGACGACGCTAGCGAGCGCGACAGGTTCATGCTGGGAACCTCGATTATGCGCCAGAACACAACGGAAACGAGCATGCTTGCGGGCAGCGAGACCGCGGCAATCGCGAGCGGGTTGACAATCCCGAGCCTGGGCAGCAGGGCAGCGAGCGCACCGATGACAATGGCGTGGGTAAGGTAGAGGCTGTACGACACCTTTCCCAAAAAGACCATGGGGGCCGCAGAGAGCGCACGGCGCGTGAACCCGTCGGCGATCGCGACGACAACCACCACCAGGCAGGCCGCGTTCATGGCGGTGGACTCCAACGCCTCGAGGACCCCGCCGGGATGCCACACGAGCGAGAGCTCGATAACACCAACGGAGGCCACAAGCATCGCCAGCTCGGCCAGCATTGAAAGCTTGACAGCCTTGATTTTGTCGAATTGCCGGGCCACCATGACGCCAAGCCAGAACATCAGGCAAAGGCGCAGCGGAAAGTAGCCCGTCCAGTGCGAGACAAGCACCGCAATAAAGGTCGCAACAACCGCCAGACCAGTCCGGCGAATCCTTGATATGCACCAGATGGCCAGCGGAAGCGTCAGGCTAAACCAGAGCTCCCAGCTCATGGACCAGACGGGAGAGTCAACGCGGACGAGCTGCGCGCCAAAGAGGTTGTTGAGGCCATCGGACACGTTGAACAGCACGTCGAACTGCATGAGGATGTCATGAACCGCAGTGGGAAGGCCCGCGTCGTAGGCGACGGCAAGCGCGGAGCGCGACGTGGACCCCAGGCGCCAGGCCACGTAGCCCGCAGGAAGGGCCAGCGCAATCGCCGCAAACAGCGGCACGCAAAGGCGGACGACCCTTCTTGGGTAATAGCCAAGCCAGTCGTACCCGCCGTTTCCCATGTGCTTAAAGGGAACAAGAGACAGCACTATGCCAGACAGGATGAAGAACACCATAACCGACGCGGTGCCAGGGAAGAGGCTCGGACCCCCCCGCGCCAAACGGCTTGACCATGATGTCGACGTGATACAGGAACACCATCAGCGCCCCGAGCCCTCGCAGGCCGTCAAGCGACAAGACGCGCTTCTCGTGAGCAGGCATCGTCACCCCTTCCTTCGTGCATTCGAGCAGAGCGTCACATTATATACCCTCATGGATTTAGCGTACATTTTGACGAGAAAGACCCCCAAATCGGGCGGATTCGGGGGTCTGGCTCATCTTTATGTACGCTGTCCGGAGCCGCGACCGCCGGCAGCAAGGGCGCCGGCACCCGCCCTACTCGGCCTCGGCCTTGGTGCGCAGTGGGCGCGGCGTGATGTCAGCCACGATGGCCACCGTCATGGTGCGGTACGCGCAGATGGCAAGCAGCGTGATCAGGATGGCGCAGATAAGCAGCGGCAGGCTTCCCGCGTTGTTTGCGATTGCGATGAGCGGCAGATGTTGCCGTTACAGATAAACAGCACGCGTTGCATATGCGGTTTCCTTTCGATCACCATAATCAAGCTCGAGTATCGTATCTGCGCCTACGCCTGCGCCCGCTTGCGCTCTCAGCGTGCCAGCTTAATCGTCACCAGCGTGAGCGCCCAGGCCACAAGCGAGAACGCGGCGCCCACTGCGCCCACGTACGCAATGCCAACGCCGCTTACCACGGCGCCGCCCACTGCGGTGCCAAACGAGATGCCGACGTTAAACGCCATGGGCTCAACCGAACTTGCGAGTACCATCGACTTGGGATGGCGGCTGCGCGCCACGTCCATAAAGTGCGTGATGCATGACACCGAGAACAGGTACATGAGCAGCGCCAAGCTAAAGACAAAGACCAGCGCGAGCGGCATGGTGCCGCCCACAGCAAACAGCCCGAGTAACGCCGCAGCCTGCAGCACAAACGTCACAAGCAGCGCTTTCATGCCAAAGCGCGCATCGATCCATCCGCCCAGGATGTTCGAGATCAGGCAGAACACGCCATAGGCCATGAGCGTGGTGCTGGCTTCGACCGTGCCCATACCCAGCACCTGCTCAAGATAAGGCGTCACATAGCCGTAAAACACGTAGACCGATCCCACGCCAAACAAGAAGATGAGCATGCCGGTGATGATGCTCGGCTCGCGTAGCAGACCCGCCTGCTCGCGAAAGGTGGCAGGCTCATCGGTTTGCCCAGCGCGCGGCATAAACGCCACAAGCGCTCCGCAGATCAGAACGGCAAAGGTCAGCGTGCCGTACATGGCCACGTGCCAATCGAGCGTGTCGGCCACAAACTTGCCGATTGAAGTGACAAAGACCATTGCCACGGAAAACGCACCATATACCACCGAGATGGCAAGCGAAGTTTGCTGCGGAGACAGCAGCTCGGGGATGTACGTCACACCCACGGCGAGCAGTGCGCCCGAGACGGAGCCCAGGACAATGCGCGAGATAAAGAGCACCTGGAAGTTGGGCGCCAGCGCCATGACCAGGTTGCCGAGCACAAAGACGATGCTGTAGCACACGAGCAGCTGGTAGCGGCGGAATCGCCCCGTGCTGAGCGCAAGCACCGGCGTAGCGATAGCGTAGACGAGCGCGAACACGCTGATGAGCTGGCCCGCAGTGGCAAGTGATACGCCGAGTTCCGTTGCCAAGTCGCTCTCGATACCGATGACCACGAACTCGGAGCAGCCGAGCGAGAATCCCAACAGCACGAGCAGCGCCAGGCAGAGCTTGGTGCGCGCGGGGGAGAGCGCGGCGGCGGTTGGCTTACTTTTAGGCGTGGTTGCGGCGGTCAAGGTTGTCACTCCAATGTCGCATGAATAGGCGGGATTCAATCCCTGCAACTCTAACAGAATGTGACAAAGGGGCAGCTCCTTTGTCACATTGCGCTGCCAGCCAGTCGCCCATGCCGTCACAACATTCGGCTAAAATGTCGAAAACGAGGAAAAGCGCCGAATGTTGTGACGGTTTTCCTGTCTGTGTCGGCGAGCTCCCGTGCCATCTGCGGGTATAAGGCTAGCAAGTGTTTATTTGCGAGGCCTAAGGGGCGCCCCGTATGGATATCGATAACTTTGAATGGTGGTATAGCGAGGGCGAAGCTCCGGATGAGGAGTGGGACGAGCCCGCGCCGCGTGACATGTCGAGCGACGAGGACGAGACCGGCAACGATGCCGCTGTCGAGCCTGATGCCGCCTCCGATGCCGCCGAGCCCCTGACCTTTGAGCGGGCTTGGGCCCAGGCCGAGGCAGACGAGGCCAAGGCCGACGCTACGGCCACGCTCGGCGAGCCAGCCGACATGTCGATCTCGCCGGCAAAGACCCCGCAGCTGCGTCACACGATCGACCCCGACAGCACGGCATCC
>CAJJZO010000011.1 GCA_905197585.1 uncultured Collinsella sp. | reverse complement strand
TTTTTAACCCCCCCCGGCCCCGGGGGCCTTCGCTGCTTTACTTCCGCTTGTTGTCTTATATAAAATTGGGGTGCCGCCCGGTTGGGGGGGGCACGTTTTGTTTGGGATGGCACGTTTTTACTATAAGGCGATCCTGCTTAGACGAGCTTGCACTTCTGGAATGATCTTCTCGAACATTACCTCCGCTTCGGGAAAACCCTCTTCTTTGAGACCGCGCGCGGCGTCTCTTAGCGCGTCTGGAACCTCATTGCAGGTATCAGCAATCATTCCGGCGACAATTCCCCCGGGCAAACCCGCCCCAATCATTTGGCTCATCACCGACCCGCGCGTTACTTCGTCAATCTTGCGGCTCCCACCAAACGAGACGCCCATCTCACGAACGAGACTGGGGTAAACCGTTGTGCACAGCACGTCATAGAGCGGCGCCAACCTCACCTGCTTCCAACTTTCGTCCCATACGAGCGACCAGTTCTTTAGATGGTTATCACAGTTACCTACGGCATAGTCGAACAGCTGGTTATAGCCGACAAGGAACCTGTCCTCCATTTGATTCGTCGACGCCCTTCGCACCGCATCGACGATAAGCCCCAGGTAATTGACGCCCGTCGGCTCATATTTAAGCTCACGCGAGACGCCCTTGGCCTGACAAACATCTTCCTGATGCAAACGGTATGGAATTGGCAATCCGTCAACCGAGCGTCCGGCATCAGACGTTACTCGGTCAAATCGCTTCACGGCGATAATTGGCTCGGCATCCTCAACTCGGATAAGAAAACACTCTTCGGCCGATAGGTCCATCAGAGAGGCGGCTCTCACGCACATCGCTTCGCACACTGTCTCGCCCGGGAACGTTTTCGACCCCGCCTTGAGAATGTGCGTGGATGGAGCCGCTCCATGAGGCAGGTACCATCCACCACATGGGTCATCGCCCGTATGGTAGAGACCGATCTTCGCCTGAGCACCTGCAAGGGAGATTCGACTCTCTAGCGCTAAATCAAAAGCAACCTCCGCCGGTGCGTATGCCAGCCCGCTTAGCTGTTCCGCACCTATCTCTTCATAGTCCATTTCGAGGCTGTCGCCCGAAGGCTCTCGCGTCAGAACCAGGGCGCCGACGGGTTCATCGCGGACCAAATCGAGTACCTTGAAGTAATCTCCGCGTTCCGCTCGCGCCCTTTTCTCAAGGTCCCTGTTGAGCTGCCCCTCCGGAATGATGCCGGAGAAAAAGGAACCCGTTGCATCCGGACTAAATGTCTCGGCCGTCAACGGCAGCGAGATCGAAATCGGCGCCGCATCACCGCTCTCGAGATATTTGGGGCTATAGGTGAATATCGGAAACCCCGCATTTTCCTCCAATATGCCGACCAGCTGGTAAGACCCATTAAACTCACGGTGAACGAACAGCGTGCCATCCATTACTTCCCCCTCACCTTCAGAATAAAATCAATATCCACGATGGAGGCGTAATCGAAAATGACACCAATTTCGACCGTTGTCCGCCCCCGTTCGATATCACCAATCACACGAAGGCTGCGACCCGTCATAGTCGCGACGTCACGTTGAGTCAAGCCGAGCTCACGCCTTCTGAGCCTAAGGGCCTTCCCTATCTCAGAGGGATCGAAAACCGTGCGCTCCGAGAAAGCGGCTTCCGACGGTTTGAGCTTGACGCGCCCATCCAGCTTTTTAATCGTTGTCACCGTTCTCATAACGCCTCCAGCTATATTCCTGCCCGTGAACATAGTATAAAACTGTAGCACTATGTTCATGTACGGGAATATAGTGTTGACTACATTAGCAATGTTCCCGTTCGGGAATATAGCTGCCGAAAAGCCTGATTTCTTCTTAAATGGGAAGATCCTGAACGTCTACGCTATACGGGCTGACTACTCAAAGTATTGGAACTTGTTGGTTGAGAAGGCAAACGTGACAACAAAGCCTTCGCCGGAATCGGATGCCGCGGTGACGTCGATGCCCATCTTGGAGCACAGGCGTGCCACCAGATAGAGGCCGATGCCCGTTGCGCGCTTGGTGGTGCGGCCGTTGTCGCCGGTAAAGCCCTTCTCGAACACGCGTGGCAGGTCTGCCGCACTCACGCCGCAGCCGTTATCGGCAACAGTGAGCTCAATGCGCTCACTCGCCAGACCCTCGTCCAGCAACGCGCCCGAAAACACGATCTTCGCGCCGTCCTCGCACGCGTATTTAATGCTGTTCTGGATGAGCTGCCCCAAGATAAACTCGAGCCACTTCTCGTCGGTAAAGACCTCAAAGTCGAGGTTCTCGCACACCGGGGCCACGTGCGCCGCGATGAGCTCGCGCGCGTTGGCTTTAATCGCGCCCGTCACCAAGGTCTTGAGATCCCAGCGGCGAATCAGGTAGTCCCGCTCCACGACTTCCGAGCGCGCGTAGTACAGTGCCTGGTCGATATAGCGCTCCACGCGAGCCAGCTCACGGCCCAGGTCATCCACGCGCGACAGGTCGTCTTCGCTGCCGTCCAGGTTTTCCAAAATCAGGTGGGCCGCCGCCAGGGGCAGCTTGGCCTCGTGGACCCAGCTCTCGATATAGTCGCGATAGTCATCGGTCTGGCGCCTGCCTTCGGCAACCTCGTCACAAGCGGCTTTGCCCACCCGGCGCAAGACCTCGTACTCGAGCTCGCCCTCGGCATAGGTCGGGCATTGCACCATCTCCTGCACCCATGCGGGACTCTCGAGCTCCTCGGCCGCACGCTCCAGCTGACGCAGAAAACGGCGACGGCGCGCGTACTCGACCACGATGCCGAGCATACCAAAGATATAGGACACACCGACCGCCACGACCACGATAGAAACGGGTGCGCCGGCGACCGTCAGCACAAAGCAGCTCAGCAGCACGCCGCACGTCCACACGGCGACGGGAAGCAGCGCATCTTTAAAGAACTTGCCAAACGACATAGCCGGCCCCTAGACCGAATAGCCTTGGCCGCGATGCGTCGTCAAATACCCCTTGATGCCGATTTTTTCGAGCGTGGTACGCAGGCGGTTGATGTTGACGGTGAGCGTATTGTCGTCCACGAAGGCATCGGAGTCCCACAGGTCCTGCATGATGGCCGAGCGCGAGACGATCTTGCCCGCGCGGCTCAGAAGCAACGAGAGGATACGCAGCTCGTTTTTGGTGAGCTCGGTGCTGGTGCCCGTTTGCGTGTTGGTGACCATGGAGCGTGCGAGGTCGAGCTCCAGTCCCTTGTGGACGAGCGTGCTGCGCTCGCCCGCCGCCGCGGTGCGACGCAGTAGTGCGTTGATGCGCGCCACGAGCACACGGGCGCTGTAGGGCTTGGGAACAAAGTCGTCCGCGCCGAGCGTCATGGCCATGACCTCGTCAATCTCGGTCGTGCGCGACGTGAGGACGATGATGGGAACCTCGGATTCGCGGCGAACCTCATGGCAGATGTGCTGGCCGTCTTTGACAGGGAGTGTGAGGTCGAGCAGCACCAGGTCGGGAGCGGCGGCGAGAATATCGCGCGAGACGTGCTCGAACGATTCGCAGGCCTCGATTTCAAACCCGGCGCGGGCAAGAATGTCGACAAGCTCACGACGAATGGGCTCGTCGTCCTCAACGATATAGATCAGCGGCATGGGTTCCGCTCCCCTCTTGGTTGTCTTGCCACCATTATGGCTGCGAAACTGCAGGTGTGCACCGCGCGCGGTGCCAAGGTGACAGAACTGTTCGCGAGCGGGGGCGTTTTGTCCGCCTCGCACTCGTAGCGGTGGCGGGGACCAAAATGATTCTTTAATCCCCGTCCCAGAAAATCATTTAGCGGCGGGCGCGGAGCTTTTCGTAGCCGTCGGCGAAGAAGGCGACCGTGGCGGCGTCGGCCTCGGCGGCGTCTGTCTCGGTCGCGGGGACCACGCCGTGCTCGTCGCTCACTAGGAACAGCGCGCCCTTAAGCTGCGCGGGAATGTCTACGCGCGTGACCGGGATGCCCTTGGTCTGGGCCAGCTGCTCAATGAGCGTCGCCGTGCCACACAGGCACTCGTCCGCCGGCGCCACAAAGGCAAGCTCGCCGTTGTTGACGGCGGCGAGCAGCTCGGGCGCTACGCCGGTCTCGTCGGCCTCGGAGCGGGCCTCGGCGGAGCGAGCACGCAGCGCCTTGGCCGACGTATCGGCTAGCGGCTCGTACTCCCCCACCGTCATGGCGGCGTTGCCGTTGATGTCGATCACCAGCATGAGCACGCCGTCGCGCGCGGTGTAATCGCCCTCGGCAAGCGACCACTCAACGTGCTGTTTGGCCCAGCTGAGCATGTTATGGGTAAGCGGCTCGCCCTGCACCAGGCGCTCGGACAGTGCGCGAATGTGGCGGTTGAGCATGGGCACCTTTTTGTTGGACATGCGCCAACGGCAGACAAGCGCGGGCTTGTCGAGCGTAAACTTCTCGACCGCCTCCTGATTGGCGCAAAAGTCCTCGTACGCACGCTGATCCTCGGCATTGCCAAACAGCTCGGCATCATCAATCTGGGGCATGGTCATACCTTTCGTGTTAGTCATTCCGTCCTCTTATACCAAAAAGACGGCCCTCCAAACGGAGCGACCGTCTTTTGCAGAGATTATTTTGTCCCGGGGCGAAACTTAGTGCCTAAAGTGGCGAGCGCCCGTAAACACCATCGCAATATTGTGCTCGTTGCAGGCCTGGATGCTCTCGTCGTCGCGCTTGGAGCCGCCGGGCTGGATGATGCAGGTCACACCATGCTCGGCAAGCACGTCGACGTTGTCGCGGAACGGGAAGAACGCGTCGCTTGCGCAGGCAAAGCCGCCCTTCTCCACGCCCTCGCGCTCGCAGAAGTCCTCGGCGCGCTCGCAGGCAAGCAGCGCAGAGTCAACGCGGTTAGGCTGACCCGGGCCCATGCCAATGCCGGCCTTGCCCTTGGAGACCAGGATGGCGTTGGACTTGACGCCCTTGCAGACCTTCCAGGCAAACTCGAGCTCGGCCATCTCGGCGTCAGTGGGCTTGCGGTCGGTGGGAAACGTGAAGGTCGCGGGATCCTCGGTCACGTGGTCGACTTCCTGCACCAGCATGCCGCCGTCGACGGAGCGCAGCTCCACCTGGGCGCCGTGGTCCACGCCGCCGGTAGCCAGCACGCGCAGGTTGGGGCGCTTGGCCATGCGCTCGAGCGCCTCGGCAGTGTAGCTCGGGGCGATGATAACCTCGACGAACTGCTTGTTCTGATCGGCGAAGTGCTCGACCAGCTCATAGGGAACCTCGCGGTTGCAGGCGATGATGCCGCCAAAGGCGCTCTTGGGATCGCAGGCAAACGCGCGGTCGTAGGCGGCCGTGATGTCCTCGGCCGCGGCGGAGCCGCAGGGGTTCTGATGCTTGAGGATCACGCAGGCAGGCTCGTCGAACTCGCGGACCAGGTTCCAAGCGGCATCAGCATCCAGATAGTTGTTGTAGCTGAGCGGCTTGCCCTGGATCTGCTCGGAGCCAACGAGCGGGAACTGCGAGCTCGCGGTGTTCTCGCAGCCCTCGGCAAAGCGGTAGACCGTAGCCTTCTGCTGAGGATTCTCGCCATAGCGCAGGTCGTCGACCTTCTCCAGCGAAATCTCGAGCTTGGCAGAAGTGTCCGCCACGTCGCTTGCCTGGGCGGCAAGCCAACGGGAGATAGCCGTGTCGTAGGCGGCGGTGGTCTGGTAGACCTTCACCTGCAGGCGACGACGGGTGGAAAGCGTGGTGCAGCCACCGGTCTCGTGCATCTCGGCCAGGACGGCATCATAGTCGGCCGGGTCGGAAATGACGGTAACGCTCGTGGCGTTCTTGGCGGCAGAGCGCAGCATGGAGGGGCCACCGATGTCGATGTGCTCGATGGCGTCCGCGAAGGTGACCTCGGGGTTGGCGACGGTCTTCTCGAACTCGTACAGGTTGACGACGACCAGGTCGATCAGCTTAATGCCGTGCTGAGCGGCCTCCTGCATGTGCTGCTCGGAATCGCGGCGGGCCAGCAGCGCGCCGTGAACCTTGGGGTGCAGGGTCTTAACGCGGCCGTCCATCATCTCGGGGTAGCCCGTGAACTCCTCGATGGGGGTTACGGGAACGCCCGCGTCCTCGATGGCACGAGCCGTGCCGCCCGTAGAGATGATCTCGACGCCAAAGTCATCGACCAGCGTCCGTGCGAAATCGACGACGCCCGTCTTATCGGTAACCGAGATCAACGCGCGTGCGATCTTCACATCAGATCCCATGCAGTCCTCCTGTCTGGTACGCCGCCGTGCTCTGTGAGTCGGTGATACGTCGATCTGCAGCGCTCGCGCAGCGGCAATGAAAATACTGATTTAATGTAGCGCATCGAGCGCATCGATGCACCCCGCAACGGGCGCATGTGCAGAAAAAGTTTGCGAGCAGAGGGGATGGGCACGGCGCTGGGCACGGTGAGTTCATGGAACACAGGGGCACCATAATTTGATGCCAATGGCGTGGTAGAACTGTGCTCGATATGCATCCGCAAAAGAAAGAGGCACCATGGTCTCGCGGGTTCTCTACCGACCGTTTGATACCGAAGACTTCGACGCCATCGCGCTGATTCTGCAACAGCTTTGGCATAACAATTCGGATAACGATGAGTACAACCGCCTTGAGGCCGCGTGCGACCTCGCCTATTGCCTTTCGTCATCGACGTTTTCGCAGGTTGCGGTGATTGACGGCGAGGCGCGCGGCATTGCACTTGCACGCGCAGGACAGAACTCCGGCGTCACTATCAACGAGCATTGGATGGATACCGAACGCGCGCTGCTATCGCAGATGCGTGAGCTGGAGCCTGATGCCTGCGCCGAGTATCTCTCGTTAGTGCGCGCAACCATCCGAACCAACAACCGCCTGCTCGAGAGCAGCCCGTTGCCGCACGACAACGAGGTCACGCTGCTTGCCGTGGATCGCGATGTCCATGGCCTGGGCGTTGGCACGGTTCTGCTCGACGCCGCGGTCTCGCACCTGTCCTCGCTTGGAGCGACGAGGGCGTACCTGTACACCGACTCCAACTGCTCGTGGAAGTTCTACGAGCTGCACGGCTTTAAGCGCACGGCCACGCACCGCGCCAACCGCGAAGAACGCCGTCACGACATGCCGCGCGAAAGCTTCCTCTACGAACTCGACCTAACAGCCTAAACCCGGCAGCCATACCTAGTCATTTAGGAACGTCCCCAGTGACTAGTCGTTGGGGACAGTCTTCGTAGGTAGCGCATAAAAATGGGATGGGCTTCCCCGACGGCTGTCGAGAAAAGCCCATCCCATGATTTACGACCGTTAGAACGTTCCGCCGCCGCCTCCGCCGACGCCGCCGCCTCCGCCGCCAGAGAAGCCGCCGCCTCCGCCGCCGCTCGAGCTGTCGGAGCTCGACGCCAGCTCACGGATGCTCTCGTGATACACGTCATCGAACGAATCGAGCGGAGACTCGATACCGTAATGATGGTAGTACCACCAGTAACAGGGATAATTGTCGTAGAAGCCGTCGGCCTCGCGCACCTCGGGCGGCACGGCCTCGGCCAGCTGTCGCAGCACTTCTTTCGAAACGCCCAGGGCAACGCCCATCACCAGCAGCTTGTTCCACAGCACCAAATCGCCGGGGACGGCTTCCTTTAGACGCGTAAAGTCCTCGAGCCAATGCTTAAGTGCCTTGCAGCGAGCCGCCACCTCGGCGCCCTCCGGCGTAAAGCGGCGGAACGTAAGGCCCACGCCGATACCCACCAGCACAATCGGCACCGAGATAACCGCGGCGGTAATGTTCGCCTGTGCGCCATCGGTAAAGAAGATGGATCCCACGGGAACAAAGGCAATCAGGATACCAAGAACCAGGCAAAACACCATTGCAACAATGCCGTCCGAGGCAACGTACTCGCTATCAGCCAGCTTGCCCTTAACGGTGTTCTGATAGTCCTCGAGCTTGTCGCCCACGGGTGTAGCGTGCTGCTTGACGTAGTGCTGCAGCTCGTCGAACGTGCGCGAGCGATCGCCGTTCTCGTCAGGCTTAGTACCGGCAAAGAAGACCTTGAGCACCATGTGGTCAATGCCCTTGGCCGACTTCCAGCCCGCATCACTCACCGTCACGCGATACGTCTGCTCTTCTTTTTCACGCCCCAACAGACCCTTCTTGACCTTGGTCACGGTCGCCTGCTCCAGCTTGATCACACGGTCGTCAGTGAGCTTCATGAGCGTGGCGATATATGCCCGATCGGGCACCTCGTTCCAGCTCATGAGGGCCGAAAGCACGGCGGGATGGTCGGCCGAAGGCACATCGCGGAAATATTCGTCCTGGAAAAGCGGCTTGGGCTTGCGCTTGCGCAGCTTGAGCATAACGATTGTGCCGGTAAAGGTCACCGCCGCGACAACACTTAGCACGGCAAGTGCATTGGCAATCATGCGAGCGTGAGCGCGGCGGGCGTTAGCTTCGTCGGCCCATTCCTTCTCTTCGCTCAGGATCGTTGACATGCGCTCTTCGCCCGAAGCGGCAAGCTGCGGCACCCAGTCGCTAGGGAAGGCGATGCGTGCCTCGGCGAATTCGCCCTGGCGCACGCAGGGAATGGTATAGGTGACCATGGGCTCGTCCTCATCGAGCGACACGTCGCCCGTCAGCGGACCATGGCCCCATGCGCGGAAGTTATCGCCCTTGACGGCCGCCGTCCCGGCAGCGGCATTCGCGAAGCACACTTCCATCTCGACGTCATCGGAATCCGCAGACCAGCCGTCACCTACGAACTTCCAGTAGAGCTCGGCGGTATCGGCCCAGTTCATAACCGCACCGGTCATGGTGTAGCTCACGTAGTAGATTGCGCTGTCGCCGCTCTCGTGAGGGCTGAACACCTTAATCCTTACGCCGTCACCGGTCTGCTCGACCGTGTAGACGCCAGAGTCACCCTTGTTCGCGCTATCGACTTTGTTAAACGCGGTGTCCTCTTCCTCGACACTCAGCACGTCGACGCCCGCCGTGCCGCCCTGCTGGTTGGAGCCCGTATTGATCTCCCAAAACACGCCGTTGATGTCGTCGTCGAAATCAAGCTGGCGTCCCTCGACAACGGTCAGCGATCCATCGGCCTCGACCGTGGCACTGATATAGGTCTGGGCCATGGAGTAGCCGTCGGCGTGCGCGGCGACAGGCAGCAGCAACAACGCAAGCGTGACGAGCACGCAGACGGAGGCGAATCGCGCAAACAGGTGGCGCTGCCGGCTGACTTTGGCGGCGAGGGTGTTCATAGGCACATCCTTTGTCTGTGATACCAGTAGCGTCATTGTCCCACGTTTGCGGGTTCATGTGACGAACATCTAGGTCAGCGGAGTATCAAACGGGACGAAAGTCACGCCCGCGGCCGCCACCTGGGGACGTTCCTTATTTGCCGGCAATCTGGGACACTCCTTGGCATAGCCCGCTCCGGCAATAGATACCACTTCATAGCTCCGTCACAGGTGTAGCGGCTTTGTGTGGGCGCGGCGTGAGCCGATTAAGCCGGCGAGCGAGGGGGATAAAGCAGTTGAGCGAAAACGGTTTGCCCCTTTGCCGTTCGCTCGAGGATCATGTCCCCCTTTTCCGCGGAAACCCCGGCAGTTGCGAAGAGCTGCCGGGGTTTCTGTCGTTTGAGGGGTTGGGCTGGCGGGCGGCGATCGAGCTGTCGAGCCGGTGGTCCGGCACGCGCAACGCGCGGCCTCGGCAACTTGCAGGCCACGGCAGCGTCTCTCCCACCGCGCCCCGCGCTATACTCGTCCGCATGGATATCAACGCACGCAACATAGCAACACACGCCGCGGACGCACCAGCAACGGCAGCGCCCACCCCCGTCGTGGGCCGCTTTGCCCCGTCGCCCTCGGGCCGCATGCACTTGGGCAACGTGTTCAGCTGCCTGTGCGCATGGCTTTCGACCCGCAGCCAAGGCGGCAGCATCGTGCTGCGCATCGAGGACCTGGACGATCGCTGCAAGCGCCCGGAACTTGCCACTCAATTGATTGACGACCTGGCCTGGCTGGGACTGGAGTGGGACGAAGGCCCCTACTACCAGCACGATCGCCTGGATCTGTACGAGGACGCCCTGCGTCAGCTGCAAGACGCCGGCCTCACCTATCCCTGTTTTTGCACGCGTGCCGAACTCCACGCCGCGAGCGCGCCGCACGCGAGCGACGGCACGCCCATCTACCGCGGCGCCTGCCGAGACCTTTCTGCCGAGGAGGTTGCCCGCCGCAGCGCTCTGCGCGCTCCGGCCACGCGCCTGCGCGTACCCGCCGTCGACGACCTCGCAAACGATGTGATCGAATTCGTGGACCGCACGTATGGAGCCCAATGCGAAGCACTCGCCACCGAATGCGGCGACTTTTTGGTGCGCCGCAGCGACGGCGTTTTTGCCTACCAGCTAGCCGTGGTGGTCGACGACGCTGCCATGGGCGTCACCGAGGTCGTGCGCGGATGCGATCTGCTGGGCTCCACGCCGCGCCAAATCTACCTGCAGCATTTGCTGGAACTTCCCACGCCGCACTACGCGCACATTCCGCTGCTCATGTCGCCGGATGGCCGCCGCCTTTCCAAGCGCGACCGCGACCTGGACCTGGGCGAGCTCCGCACCCGCTTTGGCGCGCCCGAGGCACTACTGGGCTGGCTCGCCGGGCAAACAGGCATCGCGCCGGACGCCACACCGCGCTCTGCCGAGCAGCTGGTCGAGCACTTTAGCTGGGATGTCATCCGCGCGCACCGCGAGAACATCACTGTAACGGTCGAGTAGCCAGCCACCCCGCCTCTACGCAACATCCCAGGGCTGGAGTTCGTCGCCCAAGCGAACGATGCAGTCGTAGAGCACGGTGTGACGCTCGGCCGGGTTGGTATCCCGATGAAAATGCCCGTAGTACCAGCGCTTGTAGTCCAAGCGGTCTTCCAGCTCATCGAAAAATGCCGTAAGCCGATCAACGGAGGGGCAATTCCAGCCGGACGCTGGATAAAGCGTGGACGAAAGCATGCGCGTAGAGCAGGTGTGAGTGATCACGTAGTCGACCGTCCAGCCCACGCTGTCGAGCTTTGCCCGCGCCTCCTCAAAGTTGCGCTCGTCCGGCAGCTCCTGCGGCCACCAGCTGGAATACGGAATGCGGTATTCCTTATCCACGCTCGTGGCGCCGCCCATGGTAAAGACCGTTGAGCCGTCGAGCTCAAAAACCTCGCCGCGCGTCAGGCGCCGTATGGGCGAGGTATCCGACAGGCGCTGCGTCAGCCCACCGTGCCACAACTCCATGGGGCGTTCCGCCCAGTGATCGAAACGCTCGTGGTTGCCGTCGACAAACAGCACGGTGTAGGGGCGCGACACCACCCAAGCAATAAAGGCACATTCCTCGGTGATGAGATAGTCGTCGCTCGCCAGGCTATCCCCAAGCTCCCAATCGCGGAGCTTTTGCATGTCAGCGCCGCCATGAATATCGCCTGTTACATAGACCGTCATCGGATTACCACTTCCCTGTAAGTCGCTAGCCCACATTCTGCACGATCACTAAGCCAACCGTTCCAGCCCTTCCATCCCTTAGGGCTTACCCTTCGTTCTTCCATCCAAACGGGTCAAGCACCCAAAAAACCAGATCGAGCACGCCGCCGGTCATCATGGCGCCGGCAAGAGCCATGCAAACATGCAGAGAACTGGCACTTCGGAGCACATCAAACGGCCCCAGAACAGCCAGCAGCGCGACCGTTGCGCCGGCAAGGCACAGCGCGAGGCACGGCCCCGCGTTCTTGACGCACTTCTTTGCGAGATGCTTGGTGTTATCACTCATCGATATCGAACTCCTTAGAGGACCGTTGTTTGGGTACATGCCGCCGCGGCAGAGCAGGGCGGCAGGGCAAGCGTCACATGTCGTGCGGACATCAATGGAGAAACCGCCTGCTCGACCAACCCTTGACGCCGTTTTGCACCGGCACCCCATCCCCCGCTATCGAGGTCTAATACTTTTCCCGAGAAGTGAACGGCTGTTTTTGGACCCCTGGAACATCCACATTTTTCGGCGGCAAAATCGCAGGATTTCAGCATCGAAACCGCAGGAAACGGCACCTCTAAAGTGTCGATGCTTCAGGGGTCCGTTTTAGCTCGTTCACTTCTCGGAAAAGTATTAGACCTCGCTGCTAGCTACCCAGAAGGACACCTCTTCCTTCCCCACCGCCGCGCAAAAACTCATCCAACATTAATCTTGGCTCAAGAATCGCTTAATCTATAACCTGCACTATAGAGTTCGACCAAGGGCGGGGCGGCGCCGCGCAACGCAGACTGCCGAACGCAACGCTCGCGCCCGGGCAGATCGCCCGGCGTCGCGCCCATCGAACGAAAGGACAGGTCATGGACGACCTCGAAAAAGTTGAAACCATCCGCACCAAGTGCAACGTGAGCTACACCGATGCCAAGGCCGCGCTCGACGCCACCGACGGCAACGTTCTGGATGCCATCATTTGGCTTGAGTCGCAGGGCAAGACCCAGACCACATCGGCGCATGCCGCCACCGAGTCCGCGCCAGTCGATGAGCCCTCTGCCGAGATGGTCGCCGCGCAGGCCGCCTACGAAAAGTCGAGCGAAAAGACCGACTTCTCCAAGAAGATGGACAGCGTGTGGGAGTACCTCAAAAAGCTCTTCCGCCTGAGTCTGGACACCAAGTTTATCGCCACGCGCCGCGATGCGATCATCCTCAACATTCCCATCCTGATCCCCATCATCGCCCTGTTTGCCTGGGGCGCCACGATATGGCTGATGCTGATTGGCCTGTTCTTTGGCATGCGCTACCGCATCGACAGCGACGGCGACGTGCCCGGCAGCATCAACAACCTTATGAATCACGCCGCCGATGCCGCGGACGACATCAAGCAAAATCTCAACGACGACAAGTAATCGCAGACGGGGGCACGCATGGCACGGATCCTGATCGTAGAGGACGAGGAGAAAATCGCCCGCTTTGTGACGCTCGAGCTGGAGCACGAAGGCTACCAGGTGGAACATGCCGCCGACGGCCGCACCGCCGTGGACCTGGCACTGGAGCGGGACTACGATTTGATTCTGCTCGATGTGCTTTTGCCGCAACTCAACGGCATGGAGGTCCTGCGGCGTGTCCGCAAGCACAAGGACGTGCCGGTGATCATGGTCACCGCGCGCGATGCCGTGATGGACAAGGTTGCCGGGCTCGATGCTGGCGCCGACGATTACCTGACCAAGCCATTTGCGATTGAGGAGCTGTTCGCACGGATCCGCGTGGCGCTGAAGCGCTCGGAGGCCGCGCGGACGGCTTCGGGCGTTGGCGGCGCCGGCGCCAGGGCTGGCGTAGCGAGCGGCACGGCCGCCGGTATCGCCACAATGTCCCCGGCAACCGACACGGCCCAGACCGCTGCCACGCCCTCCCCCACCGCGCTTACCGTTGACTCGGTTGCGCTCGATCCCGACCGCCGCGAAGTCACGGTCGGCGGCTCGCCCATCGCACTCACGGCCCGCGAGTTCGACGTCCTCGCCCTGCTTATGACGCATGCCGAGACCGTGCTCACACGCGAGCGCATCGCGCACGAGGCGCTGGGCTACGAATACGTGGGCGACACCAACAACGTCGACGTGCACATCGCGCATCTGCGCGCCAAGATCGAAGACGCCGGTGGCGCCCGCATCATCCAGACCGTGCGCGGGGTGGGCTATGTCTGCCGTGCGTAACGCCGAGGCCAAGCGCGTCACCTCCATCGCCCGCGCCATCAACTGGGGCTATATGTGGCGCCGCCTGATGAGCTACGTCTGGCTCGATCTGTTGCTGATGGTGATTGCGGCGGCGATCTTCGTCTATGGATACAACCATACGCTGCCCGACAGCGCGTTTACCGCAGGCTGGATTCCCGGCGCCACCGTTCACGGCATGTCGCTGACGCCCGCACGCGGCTGGGATCTGACAACGCTCACCTATACCGTCGAGCTTGCGCGTACCACCAAGACCTTCCCCCTCGCGCAGGACCTCGTCACGCTATGGCCTCTCTACCTTGTCGTTGTGGGTTGGCAGGTCATCAGCGTGCTCAACATGCTCGGCGGCGCCCGCCGCGTGCGTCGCACCATGGCGCCGCTCAACGACCTGGCCTTGCGCGTAGACGAGCTCGGCCGCATGCAGCTCTCCGGCGGCAAGATGGAAACGCTGGAGCAGGCCATCGAGCGCGCAAGCGTCGACTCGCCGAGCGTCACCACCGGCGACGCCGACCTGGCAAGCATCGAGGTCGCACTCAACCGCCTGCTGCGCCAGATGCAAGAGGCCAAGCTGCAGCAGATGCGCTTTGTCAACGATGCAAGCCACGAGCTGCGCACGCCCATCGCGGTGATTCAGGGCTACGTAAACATGCTCGACCGCTGGGGCAAAGACGACCCGGACGTGCTGGCGGAATCCATCGCATCCCTCAAGGCCGAAAGCGAGCACATGCAGGAGCTTGTGGAGCAGCTGCTGTTTTTGGCGCGCGGCGATGCCGGGCGCACGGTCCTGCGGCGCGCGAATACCAACCTGGCCGCACTGGTCGGCGAGGTATGCGAAGAATCGCAGATGATTGATACCGAGCACACGTATCGGCTGGCGTACGACGCCGCGCTTACCAGCGACCCGCGCTGCGACGCGCCCGTCGACGTGGCGCTCGTGAAGCAGGCTCTGCGCGTAATCGTGCAGAATGCCGCCAAGTATTCGGACGCGGACACGCCCATCACGTTTGGCGTAGCGCCCGGTGCGGGCATGGGCACGATCGACATAAGTGTTGAGGACGAGGGCATCGGCATGAACCAGGAATCCGCAGCTCACGCGTTTGAACGGTTCTACCGCGCCGACAACGCACGCGATGCCGGCGCGCAGGGCTCGGGTCTGGGGCTTGCCATTGCCAAGTGGATCGTCGATAGCCATGGCGGTGTCATTGGCGTGACCTCAGTCGAAGGCGTCGGCAGCCGCTTTACGATTCGCCTGCCGCGGTAGGAAGCCCCTCGGCATAAAATAAAGGGATAGGGCCGCGCGGCCCTATCCCTTTTTGCTAGCTATGGCAGCTTGTGCGCTACTCGCGGCACAGGTGCACGGCGAAGCCGGCAAACTCGCGCTTAAAGTATACGAGCTTGGTGCCGCCGTCGGGAAGCAGCACGCGCGACTCCTCGTTAACCTCGAGCCCGCGCTCGGCAAACCACTTCTCGGCCGCATCGATGTCGTTGACGGCAAAGCCAATGTGGCCCTTGGTGCCACGACCGTTCTGCTTCATGATCTCGACCAGCGAATCGTTAAAGTACGAAACCGGGGTCTCAATAACGGGCAGGCCCATCATCGTCGAGAACAGCTCCGCGATCTCCAGGGCGTCTGCCGGGTCGGTGGCGTTAATGCCCACATGGGCAACGCGCATGCCAAAGAGCTCGACCGGATTGGCGTTCTGCTCACTCATACAGGCAGCGCCTACTGAGCCATAACGTCGAGAACGGCCTTCTCAGCAGCGACGCGGTTCATGCCGGTCATGAAGGGCACGCCGCTCACGTACGGGCAGGTGAGGCCCTCGGGGGCAACGGTGGTGGCGATCAGCAGGTCAGCGCCCTCGTCGCAGTAATCCTTGGCCTCGGAGATGGCGCACTGCACGATCTCGTACTTGCCGGCATAACCGTTGGCGTCGAGCAGGGTAGCGACCTTCTGGGCAACGAGCGTGGAAGTAGCAGCGCCAGCACCGCAAGCCAAAACGATCTTCTTCATAGGTAATGTCTCCCTTCATGGTTTACTTTAGGTAAGTGTACCGCAGCGAGCGATGTCACTCGGCCTCGATGAGCTTTTATGCCAGTTTGCTTGCGCGCTGCGTATAATACATCCAGTACGTGTTGTCATACCGCTCGCTTTATGAGCGACTAAGGACCCTAATATGCCCGATTCCCGCACCCTCTGGACCGCCGTCGTTATCATCTGCATCGCCGTGTCGGTGTTCTTTAGCGTCAAAAAACGCACCACATTTAAGCGCCTGCAACAGCTTATGGCCGCCAAGCAGTGGGACGAGTTCGATCGCCTGCTCGACGCCAAACTCACCAGCATGCTGTACCCGCGCTATAACCGCGACTACCTGCGCCTGAACTCATATCTGCTGCGCGAGGACCACAAGCGCGCCGACGAGATGTTCGATTTGCTGTTGGGGCTCAACCTGCCCAAGATGCAGCGCGTCGACCTGGTGATCAAGGCTTTTAACTACTACGTTGGCCAGGAGGACCGCAAAAAGTCCAAGGAGCTGCTGCACGAAATCAAGGGTTTTGAGGGCGGCCAGGCCGAGGCAGTCGCACACGAATGCCAACTGATGTACGACACGATGATCCTCAAGCGCCACAACGACATTCCCGAGCTGGAGCGCATGCTCAAGGAGGCCGGTGACGACAAGGTCAAGAGCTGCCGCTTGGAGTATCTGTTGGCTCTGCAGTACAAGAACAAGGGCGACGAAGCCAAGTTCCAGGAGTTCCTGGAGAAGTCGGGCCAACACTCGATGGCCGTCAACGCGTAACGGACGGCTTGTGCTAGACTTCTAGTCTCACGGGGGCGTGGCGGAATTGGCATACGCAGGAGACTTAAAATCTCTCGCCGCAAGGATTGTGGGTTCGAGTCCCACCGCCCCTACCATTTGGCTTTTACGAGCTCGTGTCCCCCGGGGATGCGGGCTCGTTTCTTTAAGATGCCGGCGGGACTCGAACCCGCGAGGGGGCGAGCGTTAAGCGGACGCGCAGCGTCCGTAGCGAGCCGGCGAGGGCGCCGACAGGCGGCCGAAGCCGGTGCGTATTTGCGCAGCAAATACGCAGACGTCCCACCGCCCCTACCATGTATTGTTTACGAGCTCGTGTCCCCCAGGGATGCGGGCTCGTTTCTTTTACACGCCGGCGGAGCTCTAAGTTGCGGTGGAATAGATCCTGTTTATACCGTTTACCAGCTTATTTAGGAACTATTTCACCGCAACTTATTTAGAGGGTGCTGAGCTCTGGGGTCCAGGAGATGGTGGGGGTCGCACCGTCGAGAGCCTCGTTGATGGTGGCGGCCATGCCGGCGAGTAAGCTGTTCTCGCTTACAGTGAGCGTCTTGTAGCCGCCGGCTCGCATGAGCTCGCGAATCACCACGGCGCCGGCCAGAATCACGCCCGCGCGCTTGGGCTGCACGCCCGGCAACGCGGCAATGCCTGCAACATCCAACGCAGACATGCGCTCGATAGCGGCCGAAATCTGCTCCATCGAAAGCTCGCGCAGGTGCACAAAGTTCGAGTCGTACGGCTCCAGTTCGTGGACCAGCGCCACGAGCGTGGTAACGGTACCGCCCACCGCGACGAGGCGCTCGGCGCGCTCAAAGTCGACAGGCAGGCTCTCAAAATAGCCCGTAAACTGCTTGTTTGCCCAGCCGGCAGCAGCTGCAAGCTCGTCCGTCGACGGCGGCAGTGCCGAGAAAAACCGCTCGGTCACGCGGCGGCAACCGATGTCCAGCGAGCGCGTTCCCTCCAGAGCAAAGATACCGCGCTCCGGTGCATAGACGCCCGTCGCGAGCTCCGTGGATCCGCCGCCCGAATCGGCAACGATGATGCGCTCGCCGGCAAAGTCGTGCGCCACGCCAAAAAACGTCAGGCGCGCCTCGACCTCGCCCGGAATCACCTGCGGTTCGAGCCCCAGATCGCGCAGACCGTCCAGCAGCAGCGCGGCATTGGACGCATCGCGCGCGGCACTCGTGCAGGTGGTGCAGACGCACGCGGCCCCAAAGGTACGGGCTTCGTCCACAAACATGCGGCACGCAGCGAGCACGCGCTCAACGGCCGCCTCGCAAAAGCGCCCCGTCGCGTCCACGCCCTCGCCCAAGTCGGTGATCTCGGTATGCTTGGACGATTCCACGATCGCCCCGGCCTCGACCTGCGCCAACACCAGTCGCGACGACACCGTTCCCAGGTCAATCGCGGCCACCTTATATCGTTTGCAATTTGTCATTGCGGGCTCCCCTCTGGGCGCTACTCGCCGCTGGACGCGACCGTCTGGCCTTCGACGCCGCTAAAACCAAACAGCATGTCGAGCGTCTGAATGTACCACGGCGCGTCCTTGCCGACTTCCTCAATCTCCTTGGCCACTTCGCTGGCCTTCTTGGCGTTTGAGGACTTTTTGCTCGACGACGAATCCGAATCCTCGTCCAGACCCTGTACTTCAATCCTCTTTTCGCCGGGCATCACCAAGCCCAGGTCCTCGGATGCCGCATCCTTGATACCCTCCTCCGAGAGCAGCTTGTCGACGCTTTTTTGCAGCTCGTCGTTGTACTGCTGGCGAATCTCGACCTGCTTGGCCAAGATGTCGTTCGAGCGTTTTGCAACGTACAGGTCGCGCACGGGGAAATACAGGCTCACGAGCGCCAGAGTCACCACGATACCGATAAACAGCGGACGCAGAGAGCCATGCGTAAAGTCATAGATCGCCTTGACCACCGCGTTGTCGTTGGCGTAGTGCATAAAGTCCGAGCCCGAAAGACGGTTCGAGGGCCTGCTCGACCTATCGTGCGTTTGAGCCGATGAGCGCTGAGCATGCGACGAACGTGCCGGGCGCACCGGTCCATCTGACGAAGTATTCACATGAGCATTGGGGCGCGAGGTACTTGTCGGGCGCTGCGTGGAGCGGTCGGCGCCGGCGTAGACGGACCCACCGAGCTGCACCGTGCGCGCACGGCGAGGCGACGGCTCACGCGAACCGGCGGAATAGTACCTGTTGTCGTAAATCTGATCCATGTGCGCCTTGTGCGGTTGAGGTTTGTTTGCGCTAAGTATTCTAGTTATAGCACGAGCGCGCGCACCGCCTTCGCCAGCCTTTGCTCGACATAAAAAAGGCGCTGAGCCGTATGGCCCAGCGCCCATAGCGCTTTGCGGCATCCAGCCAAGGCGAGGCGAAACCGAGTCAGCCTCCCCCTCGCCAAATTCGCCCGTTTAGCGAATGTTGTAGAACGCGGCCTTGCCGGCGTAGCGCGCGCTGCCCTCGAGCTCGTCCTCGATGCGGATGAGCTGGTTGTACTTGGCGATGCGATCGCTGCGGCACGGGGCGCCCGACTTGATCTGGCCGGCGTTAACGCCCACGACCAGGTCGGCGATCGTGGAGTCCTCGGTCTCGCCGGAACGGTGACTCACGATGCAAGCGTAGCCGGCCTCCTTGGCAGTCTCGATGGCCTCGAGCGACTCGGTGAGCGTGCCGATCTGGTTGACCTTGACCAGGATCGCGTTGGCGGCACCCAGCTCGATGCCCTTCTTGAGGCGCTCGGTGTTGGTGACGAACAGGTCGTCGCCTACGAGCTGCACCTTATTGCCAATGCGGCGGGTAAGCTCGACCCAGCCGTCCCAGTCCTCCTCGGCCATACCGTCCTCGATGGAGATGATGGGATAGGTGTCGACGAGC
>CAJJZO010000010.1 GCA_905197585.1 uncultured Collinsella sp. | reverse complement strand
GAGGAAGAAGGGCGTGAAGGGAGCGAAGAGCGTTGCTGCCTAGGCTAGCCCCTTGTCACACAAACTACCGAAGCCTCAGTTAAAAAGGTTGCCGACAATGCGGCCTACCTACGTATGCGCGCCCGCGTTCACGATGTGATCGGGCAGCGCCCGTCCATTCTTCATCGCTATTTGGAGGAGGGGCGTCTGGACGATGAGTCGCTCGAGCAGATCGACCCGTTGCTACGCTCAATTGCCGCCGATTTGCGCAGTGGTGGTGCCAGCGAGCCTGCAGAGCAGCTGGGTGATATCGTCCATGCTTTTGGCCTGGTGAGTGTGCAGATCGATGTTGAGGGGGCGCTGCCTGAGGACGCGCGTGTCGCTGCAGCCTTTCTGCAGATTATCCGCGAAGCCTCGACCAATGCCACCAAGCATGCGCAAGCGCATCGGGTCCATGTGCGCCTGTGGCAGGAGGGGGCGGATGCTGACGGCATCGCGCACATGACGATTTCTAACGACGGGTCCCCGGCACCCGTATCGTATCGCGAGGGAACGGGTATTCCAGGTATGAGGCATGTCGCGCAAGATCTGGGCGGCTGCCTGGAAATCCATGCCGCCCCGCCCTTTACGCTTGCGGTGTCCATCCCGCTCAACGCCAGCGCCACAGCTCAAAGGAGAAACTCATGATTCGCGTCCTTATCGTCGAAGACCAAGCTATCTTGCGCGAGAGCCTGGCGCGCTCCGTTGGCGACCAGCCCGATATGACCGTTGTCGCCGCGATTGCCGATGCCTCCGAGGCCTTGGGTGTCGCGCTCAAGGAGCGCCCGGACATGATACTGATGGACGTGTGCACCGAACACGATTCAAACGGCATCGTGGCGGCGGCGCGCATCAAGGAGCGGCTGCCCGAGTGTCGCATCATTATCATGACCGGCATGCCCGAGATTACCTTTGTCGATCAGGCCCGCGAGGCGGGCGTCGATAGCTTTGTGTACAAGAACGTCGGTATCGACGAGCTGTTCGCCGTGATGCGCTCCGCGTTGGCGGGCTACTGCACGTTTCCCAAGCCGCCCGAGAGCATTTTTTCGGGCACGGCGGCACTCGACGATGTTGAGCTATCGATTTTGCGCCTTGCCTGCGAGGGCAAGAGCCGCCGCGAGATCGCGGCCGAGCTGTTTATGAGCGAGGGCACCATCAAGCGCCGCATTTCGGAGATCCTCAACAAGACCGGCTACGACAACATCATGCGCTTGGCCGTGCGCGCAGTAACGGAGGGCAGCATCGTTCCCAATATGGAGCGCTAGCGCTCGTTACGCATCGGCACAAAAACGACGGGGCCGCAGGATCAACTCCTGCGGCCCCGCCTGACATGTGCGCGGATGTATCCGCCAATCCGCGGCCGTCGATGTCTGCCGCTACGCGATGGTTGCGCTGTAGGAGGCGACGTCCTCGTAGGAATCGGTCAGGTAGGCGTCGATGCCGATGGTCGTATTGACCAGGTCGTCAAGGCTGTCAAGCTCGCCGCTCGAGAACGTGAATTCCTCGGTGGCGCTGGTGCCGGGCATCAGGTTAGCCGAGAACCAGGGTTCCTTCATAGTGCCGTTGACGTTGGTCTTGCCGGAAGGAGCGTAGAAGGTCAGGTCCTTGTCGCTCTTGTTGGTGATGTTGACGACAAAGCCGATGTCGCCCCAGTCGTCCTTGAATTTCTCGGTGATGGTGATGGTGCACAGATCGTCATCGGCGACGGTGACGGCGGGGGAGATTTCGACACTCTGGACATCGTCGTCTTCGACGGCCTCATCGATCTCCTCTTCCTTCTCGGCGTTCTCGCGATCCTTCTTCACCGTACCGGACAGATCCTTGTCGGACTTCGTAAAGATAAGCTTGTCGCCTTCCACCTCAAGGACGAGCTTGTCGTCCTTGAGCTTCAGGTCGTGCGACTCATCTTCGGCGGTGATCGTTACGGTGGTGGCGTCCTTGGCTTCCCATTTCAGGTCGGCGACCTCAAGGAACATATCGAGGACGCCTGTGCCGTCCTCGTCGAGGATCAGGACGCAGTTGAGGCCCCACTCCTTGAGCATATCCATGTACTCATCGGTGAGCTCTTCGCCATCCAAGGTTCCACCCGAGTACTGCCAGCTGCCGACGAAGTTAGCCTTGGGGTCTTTGCCGCCGCCGCTGCAGCCCGTCAGGGCAAAGGCGAGCGCCAGGACGCATGTCAGAAATGCGAGTACGGACTTTTTGAACGTTGTCTTCATGGTGTCCTCCTTCATCGAACGAAACCCATAGAAGCAAATGCGGGGGTGGCGGATCCCCCGCCAATTACCAGATAGAGGGGCTAGGGCCGGGGCGTTCCGCAGTTGCTGCAGAACTTGCCGCCGTTTTCGCTGCCGCAGTTGGGGCAGAACCACTTTGCCGGTGCCGGGGCGGGTGCGGGACTGCCGCACTCGGAGCAGAACTTGCCGGTGTTGGTGGCGCCGCAGCTGCAAGTCCACGTGCCGGCCGCAGGTGCGGCGGCGGGAGCCGGTGCGGGGGCGGGAGCCGGAGCCGGCTGCGGGGCGGCCTGCTGCTGTGCCTGGCCGGCGGCGAACAGCTGGCTGGCGTTCATGCCGCCCATGCCACCTGCCATGCCCATGCCCATAAAGCCGGCCATTGCGCCGTTGGGGTTAGCGGCCGCCGCGCGCATCGCGTCGCTCTGGGCGCTGGCGATGTTGGCTGCTGCCATGGTGGGATCGCGCATGACCGCGGCCTTCTGCAGGTCCTTGATCATCTGCTCGTCTTCTTGCGAGGCGGCGATGGAGTTGACGCCAAAGCTTACGATCTCGACGCCGCGCAGGTCGCGCCAGTCGGCCGAGAGGACCTCGTTGAGCGCGCGGGCGAGCTCGGTGGTGTGGCCGGGGATGGCACTGTAGCGGATGCCCATCTCCGAGATCTTGGCAAAGGCGGGCTGCAGGGCGGTGAGCAGCTCGGACTAAAGCTGGCTGTCGATCTTGTCGCGCGTATAGCTATCGGTCACGTTGCCGCATACGTTGGTGTAGAACAGCAGCGGGTTGGTGATGCGGTACGAATACTCGCCGTTGCAGCGCACGGAGATGTCGACGTCCAGACCAATGTTGTTATCGACCACGCGGAAGGGCACGGGCGAGGCGGTGCCGTACTTGTTGCCGATGATCTCCTTGGTGTTGATGAAGTAGACACGCTGGTCCTTGCCCGCGTCGCCGCCAAAGGTAAAGCGGCTGCCGATATTGGCGAAGGTCTCCTTGATGGAATCGCCCAGGTTGCCGCTAAAAACGCTCGGCTCGCTGCCGGTGTCAAAGACGAACTCACCGGGCTCCAGCGCGACTTCGATGATCTTGCCGTTTTGCACCACGAGCATGCCCTGGCCGTCGTTGACGGCGATGACCGAGCCGTTGGAGATGACGTTGTCCTCGCCGCGCGTGTTGGAGCTGCGGCCGCCGGTGCGCTTGCTGCCCTTGCAGGCCAAGACGTCAGCGGGCATCGATTCGCAGTAGATAAATTCCTTCCACTGGTCGGCCATGACGCCGCCGGCAGCACCCAATCCAGCTTTCAAGAGTCCCATGGTGATCTTCCTTTCTCGTCAAAGGCCGGGTGGTATTGGTCAGGATGGTTAATCGTCCTTGTCGTCCTTCATGACAACGGTGGTCTCGGTGTGGCTGAAGGTGTCGTGCTTCTCGGTCAGGTCGAGCTCGCCACAGTAGCAATCGGCGTGGGTGGCCTCGTTGGCCGTCTTGAGCTGGCCCACCAGCAGCACGTCTGCGATGACCACGATGATCAGCGGCGCGACGATGTTGATGAGGATGCCCTCGATATCAAAGGTGAGGTAATCCGGATCGAAGGCGTTCTCACCCATGAAGAGGATCTGGGAGAGGACAAATCCGATCACAAAGAACAGCACCGAGGCGATAGCGAGCTTGGGCTTGGAGCAAGGAAGCTCGCCGACCAAGCGGCCGGTCTGGCCGTTCATGGCAAACAGGTAGCTCTTGCCGTTCCACGAGGTGGAGAGCATCCAGACGGGGAACAGGGCGTAGTCGCTGTCTTCCCAGGTGTAGTCGAGCTGCTTGCTTTCGACCGTGGCATCGTCGTATTCGTCGACGACGGTCTCGCGCAGGGCCGAGATCGTGCTTTCTTCCATACGGCGCTCGGCGCGCGCCTTGCAGGTCTCGCAGTCCTCGTCGTAACGGTTGGCGATGTAGCCGGGCATATATGCGACCGAGAACGGACGCAGTGCGTCGTAGTCAAACGGCTCGATGGCGTCCATGTGGCCGTCGGGCATCTTGGACGATCCGTCGACGGGCACGCGCTTAAACGAGATATTGCCCTTGCGATAGGCATCGTAGTGGTCGGTGGTCGTGACGGTGCGGTCGGATTCCTCGGTCAGGGTGTCGTTGGTGGAGTCAAAGTTCACTTCGCCGTCTACGCGTGCACCGTAGAGCCAAAACGGCACGTAGACACCTTGGACCTCGTCGATGTGGCTGCCGGTGACAAAGCTCTTGGGCAGCAAGATCTTGCCCTTGTAGTGTTCCTTGAGTGCGGCCGTGACGTCATCGCGCCCGAGCTTAAATGGAATCACCAGGTCGGGCGAGAAGTCGCCCGAAAGCTGACCGGGCGCCACGGCGGAGTTGCCGCAGTACGGGCAGGTGGTGACAGCGACGGTGCCGTCGGACACGAGCTCGGCGCCGCACGACGAGCAGATGTAGCCGGCGTTTTGGGCGAGCTCCTGCACCGCGTCGTCGGCGACGGGCTTTGGCGTTGCGGCTGCGGCATCGGCTTTGGCATCTGCCTTGTCCTGGCGCTCGCGATAGAGGGCCTCGACTTCTTCGACTTCAAAGCGCGAGTCACAGTAGTCGCAGACGAGCTTTTGCTCGGCGCTGGCAAAATGCAAGGGGCCACTGCAGGCAGGGCACTGATAGTTAACGCTCTCGAAGGCCATGATCGGTCCTTTCGCTGCCGGAGGCTATGCGCCGATGGCGCCGCCGCAGTATTCGCAGCGCCCACTGGCATCGGGAATGGTGGTGGCTCCGCAGAAGGGGCAGGTCACCGCGGTCTTGGGGGCCTTGGCGGCCACGACGCTGTCGCGCGTCTCCTGGCGCAGCTGCACCAGCGCGTCGCGGACCTCGGTTGCCTGGCGCTTGGCCTCGCGGTATTCGATGGAGCCGCGCTGATCGATGGTGGAGTCGTTCACGCGCAGGTTGATCTCGGTAAAGTACGGCGTGTTGACGTGGATGGTCAGATTAAAGTCGTAATCCAGGTCGTAGCGCGGCGGGTTGTAGCTCTCGCGCTCGCCGTCCTTGGTCTCGCGATAGATCTCGGTGCGATGCTCGTCGATATCCATATCGCAGCCGAGTACCTGCGAGAACTCGATGATGTCGGGATTGGCGTCGCGCCAGCGGCTCTGCGAAGTGATGATCAACAGGCCCGCGTCCTCATCGAGCATAATATTGGTGCGCCCGGCAGAAAGCGTGCGCGTGGGGTTGAACGAAGACAGGCGCTCGGCGTTGGCCTCGCGGTAGGCGAGTTGCTCACGGATATCGTCCGCGGTGCTGGAGCGATAGCCGTGGAAGTAGGGGGAGAGCTTGCCGGCGCACTCTTTGCACAGGTAGCCTTCATTGATTTTTGTCTTACCTAGAAGTCCCAGCTCGGTACCGCAAATCGCGCACTCTTTCTTCTCGAACATCTTGTCAAAGAAGCCCATAGCTGCCTCCCATCAACTGGTAGCGTGTGTCACTTTTGATGATGGGGGAGTGCGCGATCCTTCGCGATACCCAGACGGCTCAAGGAGTCTCCACAGCTGGGACACATGGCCCATTTTCCCGACTAGTCATCGGGGGCACTTTTGTTGAGGGCGGTTTGGGCTGGATTGGAAGCACTTCGGGCATTGCGTGTGTATCAGGACCCGTTCTCCATTAAAATGGTTTTCCGGACATCTAACCGGCTGGGGGTTACCATGAGGGACCTGGGAGACACAACCGCATACCTGCGCCGGGGCATACGGGAGATTCTGTGCCTGGCGCTTTTCGTTTTTACGTTTTTGGCTGTCGAGTACCTCTTTGATGTGCGCGTCGCCGAGTTTGTACCGTCGAATGAGGTTGTCATTTACGAGAGCATCGTCATTGGTGCGAGCGTGATCGGCTTTTTCGTGCGCCCTCTTCTGTACTATCGTCGCCCTCAGGCGATTGCTGCGACGAGTGACATCACAGGCGTGCTGTTGGTGTCGGCATTGCTGCTGATGATTATGGCGGTGCAGTTCCAAGTGGTGATCGCCGGGGGCTTGGTTGCCTGTTGCGCTCTGGGCTACTGCGGATCGACCGCCCATGCCAACTTTGCGCGTCGTTTTGCGCGGACCCCTTGCCTGGCGCGTGCCGCGGCGCTTTCCTATGCTGCCGGCATTCTGGTTCAGGTGCTCAACCATATGGTAATGCCCGCGGGAATTCCGCAACAATTTGTGCTGATTGTCTGCGCGATTGCGCAGGTAGAGCTGCTCCATGTCGCCCGGCGAGCCAAGCTGCGCGACGAGGCTGCGCCCGAGTTTGAGGCTGAGATTGCCGAGCTATCGGTCGATGCGTCGGAATATGGCGCCAAGTGGCAGGAAGCCCCCGAGGCAAAGGCGGCTTTTCATGCCGCCGTGGTGCGTCTGACGGTGGCGACCGCCTGCCTCACGGGCGTATTCGCCGCTCTCAATGCGGGGCTTACGACCTCGCATGCCGCCGGCGCTATCGACTTGGGTGACTGGCCGCGCCTGTTGCTCATCTTGAGCGTCCTTGCCGCCGGCGTCTTGTATGACCTGCACGGACGCTCGTACATGAACATCATCATGACGTGTGCCGCCATGCTGTCCACACTCTCGTTCTTTCTGCTTATCACCGATGCTAATGGCGGTAATGTACTTGCCGCCACGATGATTTTCTACCTGGGCTCGGGCTTTTTCGTGGTGTTCTTTACCGCGAAGTTCGCTGCCGTTTCGATGTATGCCCGCTGGGCGTATCTGTGGCCATGCATGGGTCGCGTCATCAACAATATCTGCACGCTGCTGGTGACGGCGCCGGCGGTGGCGATTATCTCGAGCCAAAACGTGCTGACGGCAGTTGCCGTGGTGCTTGTGCTGTTTGTGGGCATTGCGATTTCGCTGCTGGGACAGTTTGGGCAAGGCGCCGACGGTTCGGCATCGCGCGGGGGGGGTTGGCGTTTGCCGTCGATGACCTTGGCGAGATCCATGCGCCCGAACGGGCCGATACGGTGCCGCCGGAGGCTCCGGAGCTGTCGTTTAACGAGCGTCTTGAGGGCTTTGTCGCCGCCTTTGGCCTTACCAAGCGCGAGCGCGATGTCCTGGAGGCCCTGGTTGCATCGGACGACAGCGTGCAGGATGTGGCGGCGTCGCTCTTCCTTTCGCGCTCCACGCTCTACCGCCATATCGCCTCGATTAACAAAAAGGTTGAAGTGACGTCACGCGTGGCGCTCATCAACTACTTCTGGTCCTGGACGCCCCAAGACTAGCAACCGGGCAAACGCCAAAACCGCCACAAAGGGGACAGACACCTTTGTGGCGGTTTGGAGGCAGGCAGCCCAATCCCGCCGGTTTGTCTCGATCTGTAACAGTTGCTCAGCAAAACCGAGCCCAGATGTTACAGATTGAGATATTTCGGCGCGACCGCTGCATTTGTCTCAATCTGTAACAGGTAGAGGCGATTTTGCCGGCTAAGTGTTACAGATTGAGACGTTGGGGATGCAGCGCCGTGCTAACCGTCACCTTTAATGGTGGTTTTCGGTCGCCGGCTTGGTAAAGCGTGTCGGCGCGGCACCCCAAGCATCCTTGACGGTGGCGCCGGTGGAGCTACAGCAGCTCGCCGTGGCGGGCGATATAGCAATGCTTGGCAAGCTGCGTGAGCGCGATGTAGGCGGCGACGATACCAACGAGCAGCGCAAAGAAGCTCGCGGGCAATGCCATGAGCCCCAGGGCATCGGCGATGGGGCTTGCCGGCAGCCAGGTGACGAGCGCCAGGCCCAGCACGGTAAGAACGCACAATGCGGGCGCGGCGTGGTCGCGCGGGCTCGGCAGATGCGGGGAGCGCAACATGTGGACCACGAGTGTCTGCGACCACATGGACTCGACAAACCAGCCGCTCTGGAAGAGCGCAGCAAAGGTCGCCATACCCGCGACGTCGCCCGCGGCGGCAAGCTCGGACCAGCTTGCGTCCACGGCGGCGGGGCACACGACAAAGAAGAGCGCGGCGAAAGTCACGATGTCAAACAGCGAGCTCACGGGGCCCAGCTCGAGCATAAAGCCCTTGATGGACGCGGCGTCCCAGGCACGCGGGCGGGCAGTCCAAGCGTCATCGACGGTGTCCCACGGCAGTGCGATGCACACGATCTCGTAGACCAGCGACAGCAGCACCAGCTGCAGGGCGCTCATGGGCAAAAACGGCAAGAACAGGCTCGCGACAGTCACGGACAACACGTTGCCAAAGTTGGAGCTCACCGTGGTCTTGAGGTACTTGAGCAGGTTGCCGTAAGTGCGGCGGCCCTCGATAATGCCGCGCTCGAGCACGCCCAGGTCCTTCTGAAGCAAGATGATATCGGCGGATTCCTTGGCAATATCGACGGCCGAATCGACCGAGATGCCGCAATCGCTCGCGCGCATGGCGGCGGCGTCGTTGATGCCGTCGCCCATAAAGCCCACGGTGTGGCCGAGCATCTCGCGCATGACACGTACCAGGCGCGCCTTCTGCAGCGGCGAGAGCTTGGCGAAGAGGTGGGTTTTCTCGGCGCGCTCGGCAAGTTCGGCGTCATCGAGCGCATCGATCTCGGAGCCGAGCAAGACGTTGCTCGCATCGATACCAATCTGCTCGCAGACGGTGGCGGCGACGCGGTCGTTGTCGCCGGTTAGGACCTTGACCGCCACGCCCTTGGCCTCGAGGGTGGCGACGGCGCCCGCGGCACTTGCTTTGGGCGGATCGAGGAAGGCCAAAAAGCCCATCAGCACCATGTCGCACTCGTCGGCGATGCCAAACTCGCCCACGCAGCGCGGATTGGTCTTCTGCGCCACGGCAATTACGCGTAGGCCCTCGGCGTTAAGTCCGGCGATCTGCTTGCGAATCTGGGCGAGCTTCTCGTCGGTGAGCGGCTGAGCGATGCCATCGATCTCGACAAAGGAGCAGATCTCGAGCATTTCCTCGGCAGCGCCCTTGGTAACCATCTGGGTTTTGCCTTGGGCGTCGGCGACAACTACGCTCAGGCGACGGCGCGAGAAATCGAAGGGAACCTCGTCGACCTTGGTGTAGCGGTCGCGCAGGCTCTGGCCCAGCATGGAATCGGGTGCGACGGTCGAGGGCGTCACATCGGCACGGTCGATTACGGCCAGGTCGATAAGATTTTTGAGGCCGGTCTGGAAGAAGCTGTTCAAAAACGCATGGCGCAGCACGCGCGCGTCCTCGTTGCCATCGGTGTTGAGGTAGCGCTCGAGCACGATGCGGTCTTCGGTGAGGGTGCCGGTCTTGTCGCAGCACAGGACGTCCATCGCTCCGAGGTTTTGAATCGCCGGCAGCTCCTTGACGATAACCTGGCGACGGGCGAGGTCCTTGGCGCCCTGCGACAGGCTTGTGGTCACGATGACGGGAAGCATCTGCGGCGTGATGCCCACGGCCACGCTCGTGGCGAACAGCAGCGCGTCGATGACGTTGCCCTTGGTGGCGGCGTTGATGGCAAAGACGGCCGGCGCCATAACGAGCATCAGGCGCACCAGCAGCATGGAGACGCTCGAGACGCCGCGGTCAAACGCGCTCTTTTCGCCGCGCCCGTTGAGCATCTTGGCGATGCCGCCCAGGTAGGTGTCCGAGCCGGTGGCAACGACAAGCGCCATGGCGGCGCCGTTTTGCACGGAGGTGCCGGTAAAGACGATGTTCTTGCAGGCAGAGAGTGGCAGTGCGGAGCCGTCGGCGCCCTCGACGACGGTGACGGCGGTGGTCTTCTCGACGGCCTCGCTCTCGCCGGTGAGTGCGGACTCGATCACAAACAGGTCGCGCGCGGTGATGATGCGGGCATCTGCCGGCACCATATCGCCGGCAGAGAGACGGATTACATCGCCGGGGACGAGCTCGTCGAAGGGGATCTCGATGCGCTCGCCGTCGCGCAGGGCGGTGCAAGTGTTGGAGACCAGGTCCTTGAGGGCCTCGGCCGCATTGCCGCTGCGGGCTTCCTGGATAAACTTCATGCCGCCCGATACCAGCAGCATGATGCCGATGACGATGACCGTGGAGGGGTCGCGCTGTGGTTCGGGCACGGCGAGCACGTCGATGTAGAGCGAGACCAGTGCGAGCGCGGCGAGGATGCCGGCGAAGGGATCGATGAACGCATCGGCGATGCGGCGGGCGAGCGTTTTGGTCGTTGCCTCGATGGTGTTGGGGCCGACGGCGTTCAGGCGCTCAGTTGCCTGCTCGACGGTGAGGCCGTTTGCCGTGGCGTCAAGCAGTACGAGAGCGTCCTCGGCACTATGGGTGGCGGCGAATATGGTGTTCTTGGATAGGCCGGTATGAGCGGCAGGGCGCGCCGTGCGGCGGCGCTTGGAGATGGCTTCGAGTACCGTGACGGTTTTGAGCATCAGCATAGGGTCCTCCTTGTTGAGGGGAGTTAGCGTACGTGTCGTATTTGCTTCAAAAAACCTAGATGTCGCTCACGTCATGCTCTTGAGCCCACAAAGGGTGCAGCGCGCCTTTGCGGTGGTTTTGGCGATCTGCCGGTGGCGTTTATGCGTGTGCGGAGTCCTCGCGGCGTGCCGAGGGTGACATGCAGGTTTTTCGACTAGGACTGCCTTCCATGGCACACCTCCTAAAGGCTGAGCGCAGCGCGCTTTGGGTATCTCGTACCCCTTTTTAATCCGCCCGTATTCTTGATGAGGGGGTTTGCCATGTCAACCCCATTGTTCGGAAAACCATTCCCCCTGACAAAGCCTTTACAGAATGCCGTGGCTCCAAAGCGCGCCCGCATCGACGCTTCGCCTGCGCTAAACTGGAAGGCACGTACGCGATCACGAGAGGAGCCCGCATGGAGGCTTACAAGCAAGAGTTCATCAAGTTTATGGTCGAGTCCGACGTTCTTAAGTTCGGCAGCTTTACGCTCAAGAGCGGCCGTCAGTCCCCGTTCTTTATGAACGCCGGCGCTTACGTGACGGGCTATCAGCTCAAGAAGCTGGGCGAGTATTACGCCCAGGCCATCCACGATAACTTTGGCGACGACTTTGACGTCCTGTTTGGGCCGGCCTACAAGGGTATTCCGCTGGCTGTTGTTACCGCCATTGCCTACCACGAGCTGTACGGCAAGGAGGTCAAGTACTGCTGTGACCGCAAGGAGGCCAAGGACCACGGTGCCGATAAGGGCAACCTGCTGGGTTATGAGCCCAAGGACGGCGACCGCGTGGTCATGGTCGAGGACGTTACCACCAGCGGCAAGTCCATCGACGAGACCTATCCCAAGGTCAAGGCTGCTGCCGATGTAGAGATCAAGGGCCTCATCGTGTCCCTCAACCGCATGGAGGTCGGCAAGGGCGGTGTGACCACCGCCCAGAAGGAGATCGAGGCCAAGTACGGTTTCCCCGTCGCGAGCATCGTCTCCATGGCCGAGGTCGTCGAGACCCTCTATAACCACGAGATCGACGGCAAGGTCGTCATCGATGACGAGCTCAAGACCGCCATCGACGCCTACTACGAGCAGTACGGAGCGCGTTAGTTACGGCGTTTTACCAAACGCCGTAACTGCTCGACGCTGCGCGGGCCGCATTTGGACAATCTGACGTTCAACTTCAAGGGCGCGACCAGAAGGTCAGCGCCCTTTCGTTTCACGTCACCTTGTCTCAAATGCGACCCGCTCGCTGTCCGTCCTCTACTTGCGGCGTTGTTTTGCTCCGAATGCGGCCCGTTCGCTGCCGTTGCCAAGGCATCGGCGTTGCCGGACTAGTCATTGGGGACGTTCATAAATGACTACTCAGGAATGAGCGTGGATAATCTCCCGTTTTTGGCCTGTGTGCAGGCTCAAAGTGGGAGATTATCCACGCTCGCTTTAATTTGCCTGGGTTGCGATGCCTATCTAATCGGCTCGGCGTCTTCCCTGAGAATCGAAAGATACTCTTCATACCCGTACTGCCGGTATCTCTGTCTTGACTCGTCGAGCGGACGGAGGATACCCAATTCTTCAAATGATTTGACGAGCGAGCTCGCGGTACTCCTGCCGATATCGAGTTGGGCAGCGATGAATGCGGTGTCGACGATGGGGTGCTCTTCAAGAATGCCCAACAGCCTTTGCCCGTTTGCAGCAGTCCTTCCGAGATTTTCGGTAATGGTTGCTGTGGAACGGTTATGGAGGTCAACAAGGTTTTTTAAAGACCCTACCGAGTCCTTCGCACTCTCGAGAAGACTGTTGCAGAAAAACTCTATCCATTCCTCGTAAGTGCCTCTCTCCCTTACGGATGTGAGTTGCCGGTAGTACTCGCTTCGATTTTTCTTGAACTGGAACGATGGATAGAACAAGCAAGAATGAAGAACGCCATCATTGATGAGCATAAGTGTAATGAGAAGCCTGCCCAGGCGACCGTTTCCGTCTAGGAATGGATGGGCAGTTTCAAATTGGTAATGGACGAGCGCCGCCCGCACAATCGGATCCATTTCGACTTGAGGCTCATTGATAAAGCGTTCGAGGTCCTGGAGCGTGTTACTCAAATCTTCAATGTTTGGAGGGACAAACGATGCGGTTGCAATGGTGCAGCCTGAGGGGCCAATCCAGTTTTGTGAGGAGCGCAGCTCGCCTGGATTCTTCTCCGTTCCGCGCACTCCGTCCAGCAGGACCGCATGAACTTGCCTAAGAAGTCTCGTGCACAAGGGCATCTTTTTGAGCAGTTCTACGCCGCGGTCGACAGCACGGACGTAATTCACGACGTCTGCGACATCTTTATGATGGAGTTGTGTTTGCGATGGACTAAGTAGGTCGTCAAACGTGCACTGGGTTCCCTCAATTTGCGAAGAAAGGAGTGCTTCTTTGCGCACGTACATTGTCAGATACATGTCGGCGTTGGGAACAAAGTAGAGCATGCCTTCAAGCTCTCCAAGCTTTCGTGAGCATGCGGAAAGCGTGCGATAGGTTTCCTCGGTGAGGTTTAGCTGCCTCAATGATTGCAAGGGCGTTGGAAAAAACGAATAGTAAGCCAATTTCCCCGATAGATTATTGCGGAGCGTTCCCTGGCCGTTCTCCTCGATTTGCATCGCGCCCTCCATATCTTTAGTGCCGGAAACTCGTTATTAGGCTAATCATATCAATTCTAATAACGAGTTTAAGGATTAAATAGTTATTAGAATTGATGTAAACAATCTAATGATGAGAAGTCGTTATTACTTGACCATGGAGCTCGGCTTGGTACAAGGGGGTCATCCAAAATGAACGTGGATAATCTCCCGTTTTTGGCTCGGTGACGGCCTCAAAGTCAAAGTGGGAGATTATCCACGCTCGTTAGTTAAGCGTCCGAAAATCCACACTCGCCAAACCTACCAAAAAGGGACGGTTTTATTTTGGCACGTTTCGGTCGGTATCAGGAAGTGTCAGGGACGGGGCGGCGGCAGGACTCGAGAGCGAAAAGAAGTATCGGGTTTGGTGCGCCCGCTTCTGCCCGTCCCGTGCGCAGACGATACTCGGCTTATCGACCCGCGATGCAAAGGAGATGCTCGTCCCACGAGCACTACCGGGAAGGGCTCGCGATTCGAGTCCCCACCTTAGCATTTGAACCATTTGGCACTATAATTACCGTAGGCATGCGCACAACGTTGCGCTTAATCAAGAGGAGAAAACGTATGGGTCTGTTTGATATGTTCAAGAAGAAGGCTGAGCCCGCGGCTGCCGCTGCTCCGGCCTCCATCTCTGCTTCTGCTGGCGCTGACGTGCTGTGCTCGCCCGTCAAGGGCAAGGTCATCAAGATGGCCGACGTGCCCGATCCCGTCTTTGGTGGCGAGGTTCTGGGCAAGGGCTGTGCCGTGTGGCCCGAGGACGATCTGGTCTACGCTCCCTGCGACGGTAAGGTGACCGTCACCATGGGTCACGCCGTGGGTCTGCAGTCCGATAGCGGCATCGAGGTTCTGGTGCACGTTGGCGTCGATACCGTCAACATGAACGGTGACGGCTTCGAGGGCTTCGTCAAGGCCGACGACGTCGTGAAGGCCGGCCAGCCCATCCTCAAGATCGACCGCGCCAAGATCGCCGCTGCTGGTTATAAGGACTGCGTCGTGGTGGCCGTGTCCAACACCGCCGAGTTTGCCGACGTCGAGCTCACCGTTGAGGCAGAGTCCGCCGTCGCCGCCGGTGACGCCATCGTCAAGGTCGTCCGCAAGTAAACTGTGGCATCCAAAGGATGTGCAAGGGTGGTCGGGTTTTCCGGCCACCTTTTTTATTGCATCGCGGGGAAGCGTTTTATTGCACGTTGGGCGGGCTTGCAAACCGTTCGGACGCTAAAACGAACCGACCGCGCCTTCGCGTTGCCGAGGGTGTTCATAAGTGGATAGTATGGGCTTACTTATTACAACGTGTGCCGCGTCCGGGAAGCGCGGTGCCGCTCATTGGGAGGAACAACATGAAAAAGAAGCTGCTGCTTGCGCCCCTCATGGCCGTCTTGGTTGCATGCGTGGTCGTACTTTCCGGCTGTGGAGGTCCTTCGGTTGAGGAGCTCATCACCGAGGATCTTACGACACAGTTTGACGAGGTCAAGAACGGTGGCGACGACTTCCTCTCTGGTCTGGAGGAGGCTTCGGGCGACGAGTTCGAGCAGCTGGGTATCGATCCCAAGGAGTACGCCAAGACCTATCTCGAGGGCTTTGACTACAAGATCGGCGACGTGACGGTCGACGAGGACAAGGGTGTCGCGACCGCCGAGGTCTCCATCACCTGCAAGTCTATGAACAAGATCGTCGAGGACTTCTCCACCCAGTATCAGGAGAAGGTCGCTGCGCTTGACACGGTTCCTTCCGATGACGAGCTGTACAAGATGGCCGGTCAGGTTATGGTCGATGTGACCAAGGCCGCCGAGCCCAGGAAGACCACGGTTATCTTCAAGTACACCTGCAACGACGACGGCGAGTGGTCTGCCGACGACTCTGTCAACTCCGAGATGATGGATGCAATGCTGAGCTAGGGGGTTACGCGGTAGTTCGTTACGGCGTTTTACCAAACGCCGTAACTGCTCGACGCTGCAAACGCCCCTAAGCGGCAATCTGACGCTCAATTTCAAGGGCGCGACCAGAAGGTCAGCGCCCTTTCATTTCACGTCACCTTGGCGCAAATGCGGCTCGCTCGCTGGCATTAGTGCTACATCAGCGTTAACGTTGCCGCACTAAATTAGCTTTGTCGACTCCAGCTTTTCGATGATCCAGTCGTTGGCTTTGATGACCGGACGGCGGAAGACGACGCCCAGGGCCAGCGACGGAATCAGATAGCTCGCCAGAATGCCCAGCTCAACCCAGTACTCCATATGGTAGGCGCCAGCCATGGCGGCGTGCATGGCGTTGATGCCGTGGGTGAACGGCAGGAACGGATAGATCGCCTGGAACACGGGGCCGGTCATCTCGATGGGGAACGTACCGCCCGAACCACCGACCTGCATAACCAACAGCACGACAGCGAGTGCCTTACCGATATCGCCAAACGACACCGTAAGCGTGTAGACGATATTGGAGAACACGAGGCTCGCAACCCAGCCCGCCAGCACAAACTGCAGCGGGTTGTCGCACTGAATGCCAAAGAACAGGATGTCGCCCGCGCACACGAGCGTTGCCTGCAGCAGGGCCAGACCGCCAAAGAACAGGTAGCGGCCCAGGTAGATCTCGTGCAAGCGCACGGGGATTAACTCATTGATGAGTTCGTCGTCAACCGACACCTTCATCATGGCCGCCAGCACGATCGAGCCGACCCAGAGCGACAGAATCGTGTAGAACGGCGCCATGGCCGAGCCGTAGTTGCGGATCGGATAGACCGGCTTGCGATCGAGCGCGACGGGACCGGAAAGCGACACGGCCAAACCCTCGGGATCATTGCCAATCATCGTCTTGATCGTGGCCAGATCGTCCGACATAAGGGCGCCGTCGAGCTCGTCCTTAAAGGCACTGATCTTATCGGACGCTTCACCC
Organism: uncultured Collinsella sp.; assembly: GCA_905197585.1. GTDB lineage: Bacteria > Actinomycetota > Coriobacteriia > Coriobacteriales > Coriobacteriaceae > Collinsella. Next base: position 3,866 of record CAJJZO010000010.1, on the reverse strand, counting down.
AGCTGATCGGAAGCCTTGTTGACCAGCTTTGCAGCCTTGGAGAGGCCCTTTGCCAGCGAACCGGATGCGTCGGTCAGGCCGTCTACGGCGCTATCCAGATCGCCCGAGATGCCATCCAGCGAGTCCAGGATGCCTGAAACCGTCTTCTTGAGCTCCTTTGCCTTGACCGAGAACGTGGAGTCGTAGTCGGACTTGGCGCCCGAAATGCCCGCCTTGGCATCGGCGATGGCCTGGTCGACTTCGGCACGCGTGCTGTTGACCTCTGCCATGCTGTCAGAAAGGGACTTAGCAGTTGCCGTCAGGTCCTTGGCGCTGTTGCGATACTCCACCGCGATCCTGTTCAGCGATGTTGCCACAGACTTGAGGCTCTCCTGGAGCTTTTCGTCACTGACCTGCTCGGCAAAGCCGCGGAGCTGGTCGGCCGTGGCGTCGATATCGTCGGCACGTGTATTGAGCGCCGCCGCGGCATCGTTGAGCTGAGACACCGTAAGGTCCACATGCTGGTTTGCGGCATCGAATGCCTTCGCAAGCTCGGCGGACACGTTGTCGAACGAGCCCGCGCTTCCGTCAATCGCGGCGTTGATGGCGTCGTTGGCGGCCTTCAGCGCTTCTTTGGAATCGCTCATGCCGCTCTTGGCATGCTCCATCAACTGCTTGGTCGACTCATCGACCGTACCCGTCTGCTGGAGCATACCGCTCGCCGACGTCAGCGAATCGGACGTAGAGCTCAAAATGCCCGCGAGCGACGAAGCATTAGCCTGAACGTCTTGCAGGTCCTCAATCGAATCGCCGAGCGTCGAGGACAGGTTGGCGATAAAGTTGCTGACCTGGTCGGTGCTCATGTAATCGAGCAGGCTGGACACCGTCTTAAGACCGATGCTCGTAATGGTCTCGGTAAAAGTTTCGTTAACCTGGCTCTGGACGGCGCTCGAACCCTTCTCGGTCACGATCTGCGCAATGGCGTTGGCCTTCTGATTCTCGTAGAACTCGATATCGGCATGCTTCACGTCGGTCGAGAAAAGCGTCATCATGTCAGCGCTAAACGTTTTGGGGATAACGACGGCAGCATAGTACGCGCCCGACTTAACGCCCTCGATAGCCTTTTCGCGATTGTTGAGCACAACCCAATCGAAGCTCTCGTTGCCGCGTAGGGTGGCGGTCACGTTTTCGCCCACGTTAACCTCGACGGGGATCAAATCGCTCTCGTAACCCTCATCGGTGTTGACCACGGCGATCTTAAGATTGCCGGTGTTGCCGTACGGGTCCCAGCTGCCGGCGATGTTAAACCACGCGTACAGGCACGGTACGATAACGAGGCCCATCACGACAACCAAGCCGATTACGGAGCGAGACACATTTTGGACATCGCGCTTAAACAGATGCAGGATGTTCTTCATTTATGCCTCACCTCCTTTGGAGTGCTTGCCAAGCGCGGTGGTATCTCCATCATTTGTGGCTGTGCTGTCGCTGCCCTGAGATTTATGGTGCGAGCCGATATGCGGCAAGCGGCCCGTGGACTGATCGCCGCCCTTGGCACCACGCTCGCTGGCGTTGAGGCCAAACATGTGGCTGGCGGCAGGAATGGCGGCCGTGTGTTCGCGCATCTCGCGACGCAGGTCCTCATCCGAAAGCGCCGAGATGCGCATCTGGGTATTGAGGCTCGCTCGGATATATTCGATATTGATAAGCCAGCCGCAGATGGCAATAACCGAGATGATCCAAATGACAAGCAGGATGATCTTGCCGTTATTGTCGATATCGAGAACCGTCGACAGGACAAAGAGCAGGACCTGAACGCCCACCACGGCGGCAAAACCGCCCTTGATGTAGTACGGGTAGCGATGTTCAAAGGCGACCGCATGATCGAGCAGTTCGCGACGGTACGAATCGGAATCGAGCATGACGCGCATGGCCGTGCGCAGCGAGTAGCGCTGGCGCGGCAGGTCGTTGGACTCGCAAATCATCATACCGGTCGTGGAGAGCTGTTTATCAAAGAGCAGGTTAAGGTTGAGCAGCAGCGGACGCAGCTGCAGGCCGATAAAGAGCGCCACGATCAAGAACACGCCCAGAATGCACAGGTTAAACAGGTAGTTGAACGAATACATGCCGCCGACCGTCTCGCGCAGCAGATTGATGCCGTAGGTAAAGGGCAGCAGCGGGTGCAGCCACTGGAAGAAGCCGGGCATCATCTCGATGGGGTACATGCCCGACGAACCCGGGATCTGCACGATGACGAGAATGACGCCGATAGCCTTGCCGATATGCTTAAACGTGGTGGACAGCGCATAGATGATATTGACGTAGGTGAACGAAATGGCGATGCCGCCCAGCACGAACAGCAGCGGGCTGACGCACTGCACGCCAATCACCAGATCGCCTACCGTAACGATGATGGCCTGCAACGCGCCCAGGATCACCATGAGCAACCAGCGGCCAAAGTAGCCTTGGCGCGCCGTAAAGCTGCCAACACCTTCACGGTCGACCTCGAGCTTGTAAATGGCGATGAGCACATAGCCGCCCACCCAAAGCGCCAGATTGGTGTAGAAGGGAGCGATGCCCGAGCCAAAGCTCTTGACCGGATAGATTGACTTGGACGTCAACTCAACCGGAGACGCCATGAAATCTGCCACGTCATTGACATCGACGCCCATCAGATCGGCCAGCTCGCCCATGGACTCGGAGGTCTGCAGCGCCGCGATGTCATTGGCGGCGGTTGCAAGCTTGTCCTGGACCTTGGCAAGCGAGGAATCGGTCTGGGACAGCGTGGTCTTGGCCTGGCCGAGCGTAGCGCTAAGCTGCGCCAACGTGCCGCGCGCATTTGCAAGTGTAGATGTCATACCCGAGACGATACCGGTCAGGTCGCCCGAAACGGCAGCAAAAGAGTCGAGCGCGCTCGAGGCCTTCGGCAGCGCGTTTTGGCCCAAGTCCGTCTGGGCTTGGCCAAGGTTGGTCGCACCGGTATGAATTGCGTTATTGATAGCGTCACTGGCACCCGAAACAGCCGCTGCGTCATTCGCCATGGCGCTCGACTGCGCGGACAGACCGTCCTTGATGCTCTGAAGCTTTTCATTCTGCTCTCGAAGCAAATCGATGGTCGATACAATGCGCGCGTCAATTTCCTCGGAACCTGTCGACGTGTCATTGGCGAGAATCTCTAAGTGCCCGATAACGGCCTTATTGTGGTCGATCGTCGCTTGGAGAGACTCGAGCGAGTTGTCGATACGGGTGGTCGTAGATGTGACCGTGCCCGTCAGCTTGCCGATGGCAGCGTTCGCAGAGGCTGACGTCTTGGTGAGCGCAAGGCTGCCTTCCGAGAGCGCCTTGGAGAGCGAGGCGACAGAGTTGCCCGCCGTGGCGCGAGCCTCGCCCAGCAGGTCATTGCCCTGGGAGATCGCCTGCGTCAGCGACGGCGCCTGACCCTGCAGACCGGCAAGTGCCGCATCTGCCGAGGCAATGGAACCACTCGCCTTATCGATGGCGGCATTCATGTCGCCAATCGAATCACGCACTTCGCCCAACGTATCGGAAGCCTCTGATACCGAACCGGCCAACGAATCCTGAGTCTGGGTTGCCTTGTCCTTTAAATCGACTCCGGCATCCTTGGCAATACTGGCAACGGTCTCGCCCACCGTGGAGACAAATTCCGAGTTGATCTGCTCCTCGATGGTGTTTGCACCGGTGTCGGTAACCTTGGGCGCAATAGCGCTCTTCTTCTCATTGACGTAGTACGTAAGCTTGGGCTGATGGTAGTTGCCGTCGAGCATCGAGACCAGGTTATCCGAGAAGTTCTTGGGGATCACGATGGCCGCATAGTACTCACCACTCTCGACGCCCTCCTTGGCGTCGGCCGCCGAATCGACGAAGGT
>CAJJZO010000009.1 GCA_905197585.1 uncultured Collinsella sp. | reverse complement strand
GGAAGCGCTTGCTGATGCCGCTCCAGCAAAGGAGCGCCACGGGGATGTTGAGCGCGAGCATGCCGAGCGAGATGTCGATATGAACGCCGCCGAGCGAGGTGACGCGATCGAGCAGGACCGCGACGCCGGTGAGGCCGCTCGGAAGCAGGTCGGCGGGGCGAATGAACGCCTGAATCAGAAATGTCTGGAGAACGGCGGAGATGGTGACCGCCACGGCAGTAATGGCGCGGCGGACGATGGTGAGACGACCGAGCACGAGCACGCGGTCCGTGAGCTGATCGATGGCGTTCGCCACGTAGGCTCCTTTCGAAGGCAGATGTAATTGTGGGGCATGCCGGCGATTGTAGCATGGAGCGCGAGAGGGCGCTTCAATTCACCCTCTCTCGACAACCAAAACGAGCCAGCAGCCCCCCAACCAAAGAGCCAAATTCTAAGTGAGTAGGCTTTTCGCGACCTGCCGAGCACACCCAAAGCTGCCACTTCCGTGACCTGCGGTTTTACTAAGGCAGATACGCTTTGTGCTCGGCCTGCGCCAAAAAGTCTACTCACTTAGCCTGAGTCGAAGCCAAACGGATCAAATCGAAGCCAAAATGAGCCAATCCACCGCAAGAGACGTGTGAATCCGCACTTCTTGCGGCGAATTGACGCTACAAAGCGGTCAGAATGTCGGCGAGGTTGTCGATGACGGCGTCGGCTCCCGTTTGGTCCAGGTTAACGCCCTCGTGCGGACGCAGCGCCAGGACGCGCGCGCCGGAGCGCTTGCCGGCCTCGATGCCCAAAGGCGAATCCTCGATAACCAGGCACTCGGTAGGCTCCACACCCAGTGCCTCCATGGCACGCAGGTAGATCTCGGGGTCGGGCTTAAACGCACTGCACTCGTGACCGCTGATGGTGTAGTCCAGCACGTCGGTGATACCGGCAATCTCCACCAGCTCGTCAATGAGCTCGCGATAGGACGAGCTCGCGATGGCACACTTGACGCCGCGCTCGTGCAGCTCGCGCATCACCGGCTCCGTCTGCTCGTTGAGCAGCTCGGCATACGGAACAGGGTGAACCGGGCTGTAGACCTGCTTGTACTCAACGCGCAAGCGCTCGCGCAGCTCAACATCGTCGGGCACCAGCGACTTCCAGATGGCAGGCTCGTTAGACCCCGAAAGATCGGGGATCTCGTCAAAGTGGAACCCCTTTTCCTCCATAAACGCCACGCGGCGACGGTTGTAGAACCACTCGGTATCGACCAGCACGCCGTCCATATCAAACAGCACTGCCTTGATCATACGCATCTCCTCCCACCTGCCAAAAAGGGACAGGTTTATTTTGGTAGGTTTTATCTGGTGTTTTGCGACGCGACAGACACGCCCCCAAAGCAAAAAGGGGACGGGGCGCAAACCCCATCCCCTCTCAATCAACCCGTAAGGTCTACTTACTTGTGATTAGTAGGAAAGCTTCCACATGTAGCGACGCATGGTCAGCGGGTGCTGACGGGCCTCGGCGATCTGGTTGCCGTACTCGCGCATAACGGCGAGGTGCAGCAGCGGGTTGAAGTAGGTGACGACGCTCGCGGGCACGGCGTCAGCCAGGCCGTAGTCCTTGGAGTCGATCAGAGCGACCTTGGCGCCCATGCGCTCAAGGAAGGTGAGGGCGCGGGCGTCCATCGGACGGGTAGCGCCATCGGACATGAAGAAGACGTAGGGCTTACCCTCGGTGGAAACCTCGAACGGGCCGTGGAAGTACTCACCGGTGTTGTAGGCGGCGGCGTCGATCCACTGCATCTCGGTGAACAGGAAGGCGGCGTGAGAATAAGCCATCTTCTCGGAGGCACCGGAAGCCATGAAGTAGATCATCTTGTCGTCCTTGAAGTCCTCGGCGAACTTCTTGGCGAGCTTCTTGCAGGACTGAGCAGCGTTCTCGCAGAGCTCGAAGACGTTGGTGAGGCCGGTGATCATGTCCTCGTAGTGGTCATAGCCCTCGGTCTGCTGAAGGATCTCGACAGCAAGAGCGATGGCGTAGCCGGGCTTCTCGCACTTGGCAGCGAAGTTGGCGTGGAAGCCGTGAACGATGACGTAGTCAGCGTCGACGGTCAGAGCGGAGCCAGCCTTGTTGGTGAGGGAGACGACCGGGCAGTTGTGCTTCTTGGCGGTCTTGTTGGCCTCGACGGTCTCGGGCGTGGAGCCACCGAGGGAGCAGGTGATCACGAAGGTGTGCTCGTTGACCCAGGAAGGCGTGTCGTAGTTGAACTCGTTAGCGGTGAAGATCTGAACGTTCAGCTTGTCCGTGTTGTTGGCCAGGAAGTACTTGGCGGGGTAAAGGTCGGACATGGAAGCGCCGCAGCCGACGAAGGCGACGCTGTGGATCTCGTGGTTGGACAGGACGTCAGCGACGATCTGCTTAGGGAGGTTAAGGTCGATCTCGTACATCTGACACATTCCTTTCGATTTTTGCGGCGCCACATTGCCGGGCGCTCGCAGGGTTACCGTGATTTGGACCGAGTCGCCGGCCCGTTGAGGATGTGACAAAGGAACTGTCCCTTTGACACATTTAGGGATGGAAGCCTGCCTGGGGTATGGGATGCCAGGCAGGCCCCCGGGGGAAAGCGATTAGGCGCTTGGTCGCGACTAGGCCAGGATGCCGGCCGCGGAGAGGGCGATGCCGCCCACGATGGCGATCACGAGAAGCCAACCGGTGTTGACGTTCTTCTTGATGAGCCAGTACATAAGGCCAGTGAGGCCAAGGGAAATCATCTGGGGCATCATGCCGTCCAGGATGTCCTGGATCACGACGGTGCCCTCAGCGAACTGCAGCGGGGTGGTGGCGCCGATCAGCGTAGCGATCATGCCGCCCACGGACATAAGACCCACGATGCCGCAGACATACATGAGCTTCTCCATGAGGTCGCCGCCCTGAAGCTTGCTCAGGTACTCGTGGCCGCCCTGATAGCCCATCTTGGCTGCGAACCAAGTGATCAGCACAGAGGGGACGATGGAGATGAGCATAGCCAGGATCGGGCCCATGATGGAGCCCTGCTGAGCCAGCTGAACGCCCAGGCCAAAGGCGATAACGCGGATGGTGCCCTGGAAGAAGGAGTCACCGATGCCGGAAAGCGGACCCATGAGGGAGGTCTTGACCGCGTTGATCGAATCGGGATCGAAGTTCTCGGGATCCTTGGCGTACTGCTCCTCCATGGAGGCGGCGAGGCCCAGGATGAAAGCGCTCGTCTGCGGGGTGCAGTTGTAGAACGCCATGTGACGGTGGTAAGCCTCTTTCTTAGCAGCAAGCTGCTTGGGGTCGGACTCGTCCGGATAGAGGCGATCGAGCGTGGGAACCATGCCGTAGAGGAAGCCCATGTTCATCTGACGCTCGTAGTTCCAAGAGGCCTGGATGGCCCAGGAGCGCCAGAAGAACTGGCTGACCTTCTTGTTCAGGGACACGTCCTTGGTTGCGGTTGCCATAGTGTGTTCCTCCTTAGTCTTCGTCGTCTTCGAGCGGATCGTAGTCGGAATCGACACCGGCGGCTGCATGGGAGCCATTGAACTTGAAGCCCATGAAGACGATAGCCAGGCACACACCGATCAGAGCGACCGCGATGACGGACAGGTTGAGGTAAGCGGCGAGCAGGAAACCGATGAACAGGAACGGAGTCATACCCTTCTTGATCATCATGGTGAGCAGCAGGGCCAAGCCGTAGGCGGTCATGATCTTGGTCGAAACGTTAAGACCAGTGGACAGCCACTCGGGAACCATGTTGACGATGGCCTGAACCAGGTCGGTGCCAACAAAGACGGCGAGGAAGATCGGCAGGAAGTACATGATGGCGTACAGACCGGAGCCGGCGCAGATGTGCATACGGTAGGCGGTCTTGAACTTTCCGTTATCGATCGCGCTATCTGCCACATGGGTGAGGGCGGCGATGATGGAACGGAATACGATGCCGAGGAGCTGACCCAGGACGGCGACCGGGATGGCGATCGTCATGGCGGTCTCGGCGGAAGCATCGGTCAGGCACGCAAAGGCAGCGGCCACGATGCCGCCCAGGACCATATCGGGCGGAACGGCGGCGCCGACCTGCACCAGGCCCATGGACACGAGCTCGACGGCGGCACCGACGGCAAGGCCGGTGGGCACATCGCCCAGCAGCAGACCGACGAGCGTAGCGCCAACGAGGGGCTGCTCGAAGTTAAGACGACCGAGCAGGCGGGAGTCCCACATGCAGAACACGCCGACGAGGCCGACGAGCACCGCACTGATGAACGTATTCATACCCTTCTCCTTTCAGTCAGGCAAAAGCCTGGTTGATTACAGCTTGGCGTCGATGTCGACGCTCTGATACGTAGGGGTCTGCTGGACGTAGAGCTTGATGCCCATGTCGAGCAGCTGGTTGACGTCGGCCTTCTGGGTGGCGTCGAGGAAGACGGAGCTGTCCTTGCCGCCAATCTGATCGGCACCGTCGTGGTTGGCGGTGGCGCCCAGGTTGATGGCGTCGAGCTTGTAGCCCTGGCAGAACTGCAGCATCTCGGCCGTGTTGCCAAAGACGAACATGACGCGCTCGCCGAGGGTGTTGAGCTTGTCCATCTTGGCGAGGGCACGCTCGACGGTGAAGACGTTCAGGCGCACGCCCTGGGGCTTGGCCAGCTTAAGAGCGCCCTTCTTGATGTCATCGTTGGCGGCAGCGTTGTCGACGACGATGATGCGCTCGGCCTGAACCTTGGTGGTCCAGGTAAAGACGACCTGGCCGTGCAGCAGACGGTAGTCAAGACGTGCGAGGACGATCTTGGCGGGACCGGAGCTGTGACGGGATGCCTTGGCCTTCTTGGCGGGAGCCGCGGCGGCCTCGACCGGTGCGTTGGGGTTGGTCAGACCGGTGCGGGCCTCGTTGATGAGGGCCGCGAGCTCGGCACCCTTGACGGGGGCGGGGCTCATAGCAAGCGTGAGCGCCAGCGGGATGTTGAAACCGCTGACAACCGTGAACTTCGTGCCGTTCTTGGAAAGCTCGACCATGTTGTTGTTGACCGAGCTGCCGAGCATATCGGTCAGCACATAGACGGTGTCGTCCGCGTTGAACGTGGCGATCATGGCGTCCACCTTATTGGTGATGGGCTCCTTGTCATCACGAGCAAGCGACACGACGTGGACGTTCGACACGTCGCCGAGAACCATCTCGAGCGTGTCTTTGGCGCCTGCGGCCAGGCCGCCATGAGATGCGAGAATGATCTGATTCATCTTGCCTCCTCCTTTTCGTTATGGTCATTATAACGTCTTATACGTTGCGGATATTGCTAATTAGTATAAAGACCGTTCGCGGGTGAAAATCGACCGTTTGCGGGTTTAACGTACTCGAAACGTTGGTGCAGGACAGGTCGGCACTGTCTTGTCGGCACTCGATCAGACGTCTCGCCCATCCCCTATCGCACGAAGTACCAGGGGCTTTCCTGCACGGTGGGCTCCAGCGCGATGCCGGTGCGTTCCTTAAACAGATCCATGTCCTGCGATTTCTCCGTCCACCACGCGTTGGGCCTAAAGGTCATGCTCTCAACGACATGACCGACAAACACACTGTTGCGCAGCTTGGAGAAGTCGGTGTTCATGATCAGGATGGACGCGAGCACCAGCACGATGCCCAAGACTTTGATCGCGCCGGCGGGCTCGGCATAGACACCAATGCCCACCAGTACGGTGACGACCGTCTCGAAAGACATTACAACGGGAACTTTCGACGTCTCGAGCCCCATGGACAGACCCTGCATATATAAGATGTAAGCCACGGCTGTGGGGATGAGCCCAAAGCCAAGGAACAGCAGCAGCAGCTGTGGCGATATTGCCGCGGCGACATCCGGCCACGGAGCCGCGATAGTCGCCATAACCGCACCGCCAAAAACAAAGCCCCAAAACGTGACAGCCAGCGGGTGGACCGTCTTGGTTGCTATTCGGCTAAACACCGCGAGCGACGCACCACAAAGGCCTGCAATCACGCCCGACGTGACGCCCCAAACCGAAAAATGGAAACCGGAAAGGTCGCCATTGGTCACCGCAAGCACGCAGCCAACGATGTTAAAGACAATGGCAACGAGCTTGTTGGGGGTCACGTCCTCGCGATAAAGCACGCGGCCGAGCACGACGCCAAACACCGGCGAGGTGTAGAGCAGCACCGAGGCCGTGGACATGCCCACTTCGCCCATGCACTCGTAATAGCAGGTGTTGGCGGCGGCCAAACCGACGATACCGACAAGCGCGCAGGGAACAAGCTCTTTAGGGCTCGCCTTGAACAGGGCCAGCGGACCCTGAGCCACGGTAGACCCCTCACCCGGACGACAGCCCATAAACATCAGGACCGGCGCCAAGATAAGCGCTCCGACCAACAAGCGAAAGGCAGCCATGCTCTGGGACGAAACGCCCATGGCCGAGATGCCGTTTACAAAGATTCCGATGCTGCCCCACATAAGCGCGGCGACCAGCACCAGCACATAGCCCAGATTGCTTTTCTTCAACGCAGCCTCCTCGGTATTGTTTCCAATATGTTTCACACTACGTTATAGTCGTTATATACATTTTTCAAGACACAAATCGCCGAACGGAAAAATCTGCTCTACCTAGACATTGGGGACGTTCTTAAATGACTAGTCGTTGGGGACGCTCCTGAATGACTAGCCATTTAAGAACGTCCCCAACGACTAAAGCGCCGCTGGTTGAGCATAAATCAGCGAGCGGGCCGCATTTGAGCCAAGGTGCCGTGAAATGAAAAGGCGCTGACCTTCTGGTCGCGCCTTTGAAATTGAACGGCAGATTGGCCAAATGCCGGGTGCGCAGCGTCGGCCGGTCCGCCGTTCGGTAGAACGGCGGAACCAATATCCCCTAGTAGTCCAGCTTCCACATGTAGCGGCGCGTCATGTAGTCCTTGTGGGTGACTGCAGAGAGTGCACGCATGTACACGTTGTTGAGGATCGGGGCAAAGATCAGGTGGTTGAAGTACTCGCTCACGCTGTCCTTGATGTCGTTGAGGCCGAGCTCCTTGGCGTCGAGCTGATAGACGCGCTCGCCACCGTACTGGTTGACGAAGCGGATGCCGCGCTCGTCGTTGCAGCGGCTGCGACCGACGCTGATGAGCTGGAACAGCGAGGTGCGCTTGTCCAGGATCTCGAAAGGACCGTGGAAGAAGTCGCAGGTGTTGATGGTGCAGGAGTCGATCTGCAGCATCTCCTGCACGTTGCAGATGCTAAAGACGTAGGCGGCACCAAAGAGCGGACCCTGAGCCATGACGTTGATGCAGGGCTTGTCGGCGTTCTGCTCGGCCCACTTAGCAGCGAGCGGACGGGTGTACTCGACGGCCTTGCGATAGATGGGGTCGACCAAGTCGAAGGCGGCCATAGCGGTCTCGTACTCGGCATAGCCCTCGGTCTGCTGCGTAAGCTCCATGGCGGTCATGGTCACGACGGCAGAGTTGGTGCGGCCCATGCAGGACTCGTCGACGGCCAGGCTGTCGTACTGGATCTTGTAGTCGCAGACCTCGGTGAGGCCGGACTCGTCAACATAGATTGCGATGGTGCTGGCGCCGTGGTCCTTGGCGACCTGGGCGGCGACGATGGTCTCCTTGGTGCCGCGCATGGAGACGACGACGGCCAGGGTGTTCTCGTTGACGTAGGCCGGGGTAGCGTGCACGAACTCGTTGCTGGTGTAGCTGGAGCTCACGACCTGCGTGGCCTCGTGCTCCATAAAGTACTGGGCAGGATAGTTGCCGCCGTTGGATCCGCCGGCGCCAATCCACACGACGCGCTTGATGCCGCCCTTGTCTGCCTTGTCAGCCAAAACCTGGGAGACGACATCCTTAACCTGTTCCTGAGTAGTCATCGTGCATCAGCCTTTCTTCTCGTTTGATGCTCTCGATGGCATACAAGTTACATACATGTTTTGGTTATGTCGACTAGTTGTATGCTATATTTGTCATAGAAATATTGCTGATGCGGTTTTTGATAATTTGTTACCAGCGGTTTTGTTGTTGTATTGGATACATGCTTAATTAGATTCACATACAAGTTAGATACAGGTTGATCGCATGAACGCTTCGTCTAAGAAGAAACTGGCCCAATACGAGCGCTTGGCGGGTACGCTGCGTGACCGCATCGCCGCCGGCATCTACGCACGCGGAGACAAGCTGCCGTCCGAGATGGAACTCATGGACGAATCGGGGCTGTCGCGCAGCACCGTGCGCCATGCTCTTAAGGTGCTCGTCGATGAGGGTCTGGTTCGAACCGAGCGCGGGCGCGGCGCCTTTGTGGCCGACACGCCGGCGCTCCACGAGAACAACCTGGTGTTTTCGAGCTATACGGCGCAGGTCCAGGGTCAGGGCATGAAGCCCACCACACGCACCGTGGACTCGGGCTTTACCAAGGCGGGCGGCAGCATAGCTAAGTTCTTTGATGCCGCCGTGGGCAGCAAGCTCGTCAAACTTGTCCGCCTGCGTTATCTGGACGATGCGCCGTTGTGCCTGGAGACCACCTATCTGCCGCCAAGCTTTGAGGCGCTCATCGATCGCGATATCAACGGTTCACTCTACGCCACGCTGCGCCAAGAATTCCATCGCGCGCCGGCACAGGGACATAAGACCTTTGAGGTGTGCTATGCCTCGCAAAACGAGGCGTTTTTGCTCAACGTTGAGCGCGGGCAGGCGCTGATCCTGATCACCGACTACGTCTACGACACTGACGGCCGCCCGCTCCATGTCTCCAAGCGCATCCAGCGCACCGACCGCGCCAAATACACCGAGCCCATCGGCTAACCTGTCCCTAAATGGTAGGTTTGGGGAGGTCGGGGAACCAGGTTGGTTTGGGTTGGTTGGGCGTGCGCTCGGCTAAGACCAACTCCATCCAGCACATGTCGTACCAGCGGCCGAATTTTTGGGCGCAGCGGTCAAAGGCGCCCACCAGGCGGTAGCCCATATGGGCATGGAAATCCTGACTGTTGTGCGTCAGATACTCGTCGTCCTTGTCGTGCGGCACGGCGATGAGGGCGCACATATTGGTGATGCCCATCGCGATCAGACATTGCTTGAGTGCATCGTGCAACTTGCGGCCCAGCCCGCCGTGGCGCACGTCGCGCGCCAGGTAGATCGATGTCTCGACCGACCAGTCGTATGCCTCGCGGCTGTTAAGCGGACTCACATAGGCATAGCCTACCGGACGCCCGTCCAGCTCCATCACCAGATACGGATAGCGCTTGAGCGTGCGCTCGATACGCCCGGCGAACTCCTCAACGCTCGGCACCTCGTATTCGCAGGTAATCGCCGTCTGGCGCACATACGGCTCATAGATGGCAAGCAACGCCGGCGCGTCTTCGGGCGTCGCCAGGCGAATCGTCGGCTCGGACATCTCGGGCATACAGCCCCTCCCCCTCAAAAGCAAAGACCGCCTTGCGCCAAACCCAGGCGCAAGGCGGCCCCTCGTCATTACATCAGGCTACAGGACAGCCGCCAGCGCATCGATGTCCTCCTGCGTCGTGGCCCAGCTGGTGCAAAAACGCACCACCGTGTGGGTGTCATCGTACTTTTCCCAGTACTCGATCGAGGCATGCTCGCGAATGCGGGCCATATCCTCGTTGGGCAGAATCACGAACTGCTGATTCGTGGGCGTCTCCAAGAAGAACTGGTAGCCGCGTTCGTGCAGCACACGACGCAGCGCCTGAGCGGTCTCAATCGCCTGGCGACCAATCTCAAAATACAGGCCATCGGTAAAGAGCGCCTCAAACTGGACGCCCGTCAGGCGGCCCTTGGCAAGCAGTGCGCCGTGCTGCTTAATGCGCGGAATGGGATGCGCCGGAGCGTGCATGCCGCAAAACACCACGGCCTCGCCGCAGAGCGCGCCGCACTTGGTACCACCGATGTAGAACACGTCGCACAGCTGCGCCAGCTCGGGCAGGGTAATGTCGCACTCATCGGCCGCCAGCGCATAGGCCAGGCGGGCACCGTCCACAAACAGCGGAATCTCGCGCTTCTGGCACACTGCATGGATCGCCGCGAGCTCGGCCTTGGAGTACAGCGTGCCGTACTCAGTCGATAGGCTCACGTACACGGCGCCCGGGAACACCGTGTGCTCGTAGCTCTCGTTTTCGTAGAACACCTGGATATAGTTCTCGAGGTCCTCGGCGTGCATCTTGCCCTCGTAGCCAGGGATGGTGAGCACCTTGTGGCCGCCAAACTCGATGGCACCCGCCTCGTGGCAGGCGACGTGGCCAGTCTCGGCAGCAACGACACCCTCGTAGGGCGCAAGCAGCATATCAATCACCGTCGCGTTGGCCTGCGTGCCGCCCACCAGAAAAAACACGTCGGCATCGGGGGCCTGGCAGGCCTCGCGAACAAGTTGCTTGGCGCGCTCGGTATGCGCATCGGTACCGTAGCCGGGCTGCGGCTCCATGTTGGTATCGACGAGCGCCTGCAGCACCGCCGGGTGTGCGCCGTGGGAATAATCGTTGTTGAACGCGAGCATGGCAATCCTCTCTTACCGGGTATCGGCCAGATGATTCAAACGGAGCTATTGTACGCCGCTGGGATAGGCAATGCGCGCGGCAAGGCACTCAAGTGCCAGTACCAGAGCAAAACCGCAGCTCACGTCACTCAAAAAGTGCGCTCCGATCACGATGCGGCCAAACGCGACGAGCGCCGCGACCACAGCCGCCGTCCAAAAGACCACACGACGGCGCGACGGTTTTTCCTTAAAGGCTGCCGCGGGAAGCCCGGCGAGCATAAGGCCAATCGCCGCATGCGCGGTGTGCCCGCTCGCGAACGACTTGAACCCGTCCTTGATCACGCCGGCGGCGATATAGGTCCACTTGTCGGGATTGCCGATTACCCACCACGGCTGAAAAATGAGCCCCGGCGTGACCTCGATTACGCGCATGCGCGGGCGCGACCACAGCGGCTTGACGATCACGTTGAGGATGATGGCCTGGGCAACCCACACGGCAAGTACCATCAACGCCCAGCGCGTGAGCTCGTCGGACTCGGTCGTGCGCGTGAGGCGATAGACGATAAGGTTGGCGGCGATAACCAACACAAATGTCAGCACCAACTGAACCGCGATGAGTTTGCCGCCAACCTTCAGGGACGAGACGATCTCGTAGCCGGCCAGGCCAACATTGACGAGGATGCCGAGCACGGCGAGCCATTTGCTCCCCCTGGAATCAGGACGCACCGCGCGCACGAGCATAACGCCCGCGATGCTCGCCGTCAGCTCGAACGGCAGCTCGCCGGCGGCCTCGATAAAGCGACCGTACATGCTGCCGATATTGAACAGCGCGCTCGAGATCTGATAATCGAAAAACGACCCAGCGAGCAGACAAAAGGCCAGGATGACCGCGATAGCAGCGGCATCTTTCTTATAGATATACCCGAACATACTTTCCTTTCGGTCGAGCGGAGGGCGGTCAACCTGCAATGTGGGTGAGACGAAGATGGCTTTGTCCCGTAAATACCCTTACAGGTTGAGCATAAGTAAGCGAAAACGTTCCATTTGTGGCAAGGTGGCCCGAAGGAGGAGGGAAGCGTACTTGCGTACGCGACCGACGAGTGAGGGTCAGATTGCCCAAATGGGGCGTTTGCAGCGTCGACCCGTTAGTCGTCGTCGCTCGCACCCAGCTGCTGCAGCAGCATGAGCGCCGCAGCCACCGGGCCGGTACCGTCGTTGGCGTCGAGACCGCGACCCAGGCCGCTGCCCGCACCGGCGCCTGCCTTGTAGGGTACCGACAGCTTGCGGCTCTTGGGAAAGTTCACCGCGCCATAGCGGGTCTTAAGCTCAAAGGCCACCTTCTTGGGCACGTCGACGCCCAAAAACGTGATGCGACCGCCACTGAGCGTGACGTTCTCGAGCCCCAGACGCTCGCCGCGAATGCGGATTCGTGCGCGATTGAACAGGTTGAGTCCCGCCAGCGGCAGCTCGCCATGCGCAGCCTCGGTCTCTTCCTGCACCTCGTCAATACTCTCCAGGTCCTCTGCAGCCGCGAGCTTGCGGTACACGAGCACGCGCTGGTCCACCGCCGGCAGGTACTCCTCGGACAAGAAGTAATCGGCCGGCAGGTTAATACCAACGTTCGCCGCCTCCACGCCAGCATCGTCGTCGCCGCGCGCCTCGGCCACGGCCTGGCCCAGCATCTGCGTAAACAGATCAAAGCCCACGCTCGACAGGTTGCCGTGCTGCTCGGCGCCCATAAGCGAACCGGCACCACGGATCTCCAGGTCGCGCATGGCGATGCGCATGCCGCTGCCCAGGTCCTGGAACTCGGAAAGTGCGGTCAGGCGCGCCGTCGCCTCCTCGGTGAGCGGCAGCTCGCCCGGGAACATAAAGTACGCGTAGGCCTGCGTGGCAGAACGTCCCACACGGCCCTTGAGCTGGTAAAGCTGTGCTAGACCCAGGCGCTGCGAGTCCTCGATGATGAGCGTGTTGGCGGTCGCGTTGTCGATGCCGCTCTCCACGATGGTCGTGGCGATGAGCACGTCGATCTTTTTGGTCGCGAACTCAATCATCACGTCCTCGACCTCGCGCGGACTCATCTTGCCGTGCGCCACGCCCACGCGCGCCTCGGGCGCGGCCTCGTGCACGCGCGCCACGGCGTCGTCGATGGTCTTGACGCGGTTGGACACGTAGTACACCTGACCGCCGCGGCCCACCTCCAGGCGAATCGCCGCACTCACCACGTCGGGGTCGTACTCCCCCACGTGCACGATCACAGGACGACGCCCGGTCGGCGGTGTGGTGATCAGGCTCATATCGCGCACGCCGCTCGTGGCCATCTGCATGGTTCGCGGAATCGGCGTGGCCGAAAGCGTGAGCACGTCAATCTGCTCGCGCAGGTTCTTGAGCTGCTCCTTGTGCTGCACGCCAAAGCGCTGTTCCTCGTCGATGATCACCAGGCCCAGGTTCTTGGGGTTCACATCGGCCGAAAGCAGACGATGCGTGCCGATGAGTACGTCGATCGCGCCCTCGGCAAACGCCTTGAGCGCGCGCTTCTGCTGCGCCGGCGTGCGGAAGCGGCTGAGCACCTCGACCTCAAGGCCAAACGGGGCAAAGCGCTCAAAGAACGTCTCGTAGTGCTGCTGGGCCAGAATGGTCGTGGGGCAGAGCACCATGACCTGGCGGCCGGAGTCCACACACTTAAACGCCGCGCGCAGGGCGACCTCGGTCTTGCCAAAACCCACGTCGCCGCACAGCAGGCGGTCCATGGGCTTGGGCGCTTCCATGTCGGCCTTAATGTCGGCGATGGCCTCCAGCTGGTCGCGCGTCTCGTCGTAAGGGAAGCTCTCCTCCATCTCGATCTGCTCGGGCGTGTCGGGCGGGCAGGCGATACCGGTAATCGACGAGCGGCGCGTATACAGATCGACCAGGTCAAACGCCAGCTTTTTGGCGTTCTTGCGTGCCTTGTTGGTGGCACGCGTCCAGTCGGCGGTATTGAGCCTGGTCAGGCGCGGCTTGTCACCGTCGGGACCGACGTATCGCGTGATGCGGTCGACCTGCTCGAGCGGCACGTAGAGCTTGTCGCCGTCGGCATATTCCAGCAAGAAGTAGTCGCGCTCCTTGCCGCCCACTTCCTGGCGCGCAATCTCGCTAAAGAGCGCGATGCCGTGAGTGGCGTGCACCACGTAGTCGCCCGGCTTAAACGGGAACGTGATCTGCGTAATGTCAACCTTGCGGCGGCTGCGCGCGCGGTTGGCGTCCATGCGGGCGTTGAGGTCGGCGATCGAGAACACGGCCAGGTTGGCATCGGGCACCACCACGCCCTGCGGCAGGGCGGCATCCACAAAGGTCACGCGTCCGCGCGAGATGGTGGGCACGGCGGCACCGGCGGCAGCCTGGGCGGCACCCGCCTCGAGCGAGCGGGCGTTAAGCGCGTCGGCGCGGCGCTCGCGAATTGCAGCATGAGCATCCTGGCGGGCAGCACGATCGGCAGAATCTGCCGCTGCCACGCGCACGCGGTCGCCGATAGCGCCGACATTTTCGGGCGCCGCGGTCAGCGATTCCTCAAAGGTAATGCCCTCGTCGCCAAAGGTGAGCTCCATCGACTCGCGCGCACCGCGGTCGGGGATGGCAAACACGCAGGCATAGCGCTTGCCCACGACCTCCTGGATGCGCGTCATAAAACGGTTGTCCGAGCCTGCGATGGCCGGCTGCTCAATCTTGAGCTCGGCCGTCACCGCACCACCGGCACGGATGAGGCTCACATAGTTCAGGCGCTGCTGGGCACCAAAATCGAGCTGTTGGGCGCGCACGTACAGACCATCCAGGCGGTCGATCCCTGCCTCGCCGGCACGGGCCTCGATATCCTCGTAGGCGCGCAGACAGTCGTCGAACAGCGAGCGCGGCTCGGACAGGACCACGAGCGCCTTGCCGCTCACGTGTGCCAGCGGGCTCACGGTCTGGCCGTACATCACCGGCAAAAAGCGGTCGAGCTCGGGCGTGACGATGCGCGCATCCACCATCTCGAGCAGCGCCGCCAGCTTGCTGTCGTCCTGGCTGGCGCGATAGAGCGCCACATGCATGTTGTGGACGGCCTCGTCGGTAAGCGCCAGCTCACGGCAGGGGAAGATCTCAATACTGTCCTCGTTACCGATGGTCTGCCCCGTTGAGCTCACCATGCGGCGGATGCGGTCAATCTCGTCGCCAAAGAACTCAATGCGCACGGGCGCTTTCTCCTGCGCGGGAAACACCTCGACGGTGTCGCCGTGAACGCGGAACAGACCGGGCGCATCAGCGGCACCGGCATTGGTGTAGCCCATGCCCACCAGGCGCTGCGGCACCTCGTCAAAAGGAATCTCCTCACCCACCGCAAAAGTGGTGGACTCCCAATAGCGACTCTCGACCGGCGGCACGCAGCGCAGCAGCGCACGGGCTGAGGCAACCATGATGCAGTTGTCCCCGCGCACGATGCGCCCCAGAGCCTCGCAGCGCTGCGCCACCACGGCGTCGTCGGGCGCCTGCTCGCGCCACGGATAGTCCTTACGCTCGGGAAAGCGGCACACGTGAGCCAGGCCGTCATAGGCGGCAAGGCTGCGCGCGGCGCGATCAGCCGCATCCTCGCCGCTCACAATGTAGACCGTCGGGCGCGGGCGGCGCGCAAACTGGGCGGCCGCCATAAGCGTGCGGCCCGACTGCGACACAGCCAGCGTCACGTCCTCGCCGGCATCGAGTCCGGCCTCGACGGTCTGCAGTGCCTCGGCAGTGTAGAGCTGCGCGGCTATACGGTGAATGAGCATGCTGTTCCTCCGGCATCGCAACGCCAAAAGCCCGCCGGGGCAAGCTCGGCGGGTCGTACGTCAAATACATTGTCTGTCATGGTAGCGCATGGAGAGGACTCCGGCTCAAGGGCAAACCCAGCCCCGCAAAAAACGCCAGACGAAGATGCGTTCCGCCCTACCCCGCTACGCGCACGCTGGGGCACAAATCTGCCAGCGGACACTCGTCACACTTAGGCTTGCGGGCGTCGCAGATCTCGCGACCGAAGGTGATCCACTGATGGTTGACCGACTCCCAATACTCGTGCGGCAAAATCTTAAGCAGATCCTGCTCGGTCTTGAGCGGCTCCTTGGCATGCGTCTTAGGACTCAGCATCAGGCGGTGCGCAATGCGGTTGACGTGTGTGTCCACCGCAATACCCTCCACGATGCCATACCCCACGTTGAGCACGATGTTTGCCGTCTTGCGTCCCACGCCCGGCAGCTTCACGAGTTCCTTCATGTCGGCCGGCACCTCGCCGCCATAGTCGGCGACGATCATCTGCGCTGCCTCGACGGCATGCTTGGCTTTGCTCTTGTAGAAGCCGAGTGACTTGATGGTGTCTGCCACGTCAGCCACGCTCGCCCCAGCCATGGCCTCGGGTGTGGGCCACTGGGCAAACAGCCGCGGTGTCACCTTGTTGACCTGTGCATCGGTCGTTTGCGCCGAAAGCAGCACCGCGATCAGCAGGCGGAAGGGATTCTCGTGGTCCAAAAAGCACTCGACCGGGCCATAGCGACGGTCGAGGCGCTCACACACCTCGATGGCGCGCTCGCGCTTGGTGGCATTGGTCTCGCGTGGCATAACGACTCCTTGGCTCAACGGCACAATAAACTAATGGGCACAATTGTCCCACGTCCGAGACGCTTACGCCTCCAAGAATGCGCCGGTCTGACGGCTCCACAGGCTCGCGTACTCACCACCCGCCTCGACGAGCTGCGCATGCGTGCCGTCCTCGACGATCTCGCCATCGGCCAGCACCACGATGCGGTCGAGCGCCGCCACGGTGGACAGGCGATGTGCCACCACAATGGAGGTGCGGCCGCGCATCAGGTTCTCGAGTGCCTCCTGCACCAACGCCTCGGACTCGCTGTCGAGGGCAGAGGTCGCCTCGTCGAGCACCAGAATCGGCGCGTCGGTTAGGATGGCGCGGGCGATAGCCACGCGCTGACGCTGGCCGCCCGAGAGCTTGACGCCGCGCTCGCCCACCATAGTGTCAAAGCCACGGGGCAAGCGGTCGATAAACTCGGTCGCATTAGCCAAGCGAGCCGCCTCGCGGATCTGCTCATCAGTGGCGTTGGGACGACCGTAGGCAATGTTTTCGCGAATGGAACGGTGGAACAGCAGCGCCTCCTGCGGCACGTAGGCAACCTGACGGCGCAGGCTCTGCTGCGTGCAGCGCGAGACATCCTGACCGTCCACGAGCACGCGGCCGCCCTGAACATCGTCCAGGCGCAGCAGCAGCTTGGTGAGCGTCGTCTTACCCGAGCCCGATTTGCCCACCAGGCCCACGCGCTGGCCCGCCGCCACATGAAGCGTCAGGTCATCGAACACGCTCTCGCCCGCTACAGCGTCACGGTACGCAAAGCTCAGGTGCTCAAAATCAATCGCGCCCTCGGTCACTTTAAGCTCGGGAGCGTTCTCGTCGTCTGCCACCAGACGCGGCTCGTCCAGCACGCGCGTCATCTCGGCCGCATCGCCGAGCGCGCGGTTGATGCGCTGCATCATGGAGCTTACGTAGTTCAGGCGCATGGTGAGGTTATAGGTGTAGGTAAAGATCATGACGAGCGAGCCGGCCGAGATGCCAAACCACGCGTTGCCGCCCGCCACGAACACACTCACCACGGCCATAGTGATGACGATAAGACCCGAGGTCGTAAAGTTGCGCTGCATCATGGCGTGCATCGAGACCGTCTCGGCATCGCGCGCGGCACGATCGGCGACGTCGAACAGATCGCGTTCAAAGTCCTCGCGCCCGCAGGTCTTGACGGCCAAGATGTTCGTGACCGCATCGGACAGCACGCCCGAGAGCTTGTTCTGCGCGGCGGACGTCGCGGCTGAAAGCGGCATGATGCGCTTGTACATAAGCCAGACAAACGCGATGTAGACGACCATGATGCACACCAGGATCACGGTAAACGTCGGCACCACCGGGGCGAGTGCGGCCACGGTGCAGATGACCGAGGTGATGGTGGGGATGAGCGAATACACCGTCACGTCCACCAGCCCCGTATAGCCGCTCATAAAACGGCTCGTCTGGCTCACGAGTGATCCGCCAAAGCGGCTGGTGTGAAATGTCATGGATTGGTTGGAGAGCGTGTCGAAGCATAGACGCGCCAGGTGATAGTTGCCTGCGATCTCGAGCTTGTAGACGGTGTAGTCCTGTAGCTTGGAGAGGATCTGACCCACCAGATTAACGAGTACGAGCGCCAGGATATAGGGGCCGAAGACCTCAAACACCTGGTCACCCGCCACGGGACCGGCTTGAACGCGGTCGACAATGAGGGCCATCACATAGGTATTGGCAAACGTCAGCAAAAAGATGTAGCCCGCCGACGAGAACACCGAGAGAAAGACAATCAGCGGCTGCGTGCGCGTGACACCCCAAAACCGCTGCAGCGTGCGGCGCACGGTGGAGCGGCTGAGCGGGCTGGTGCTTCTCTGAGACATGGGCTTCCTTTCGCGTCTGATAGGGAGAAACGCCATTGTTGCACATTGGAGCACGCTTCAGACAAGTGCGATACGAAAAGCGGTGGGGCGCCCGCGTTTGCGCCGGTGCCCCGCTGCCTTGTTGCAATTAGTCCTCGTCTTCTTGGTCTGTGGAAAGGCCCGCGGGCGTGAGTCCCAAGATCTCATCGGCTTGGTCGGCGTCTTCCAGCGCGTCGATGTCCTTGAGCTTGCGCTCCATGACGTTGGTGCGCGTGGTGATGATGCCCTCGACCGTTTTGCCCGCGGTCTCGATCTGCTGCTGGGCGCGGCGCAGCGCCTTTTGATAGCGCGGCAGCTCGGCCTTGACGGCGGAGAGCACGCGCAGCACGTCGTCGGTACGTTTTTGCAACTTAAACGTCTGATAGCTCATCTGCAAGCTGTTGAGGATGGCCGCCATGGTGCTGGGACCGGCAACGTTGACGTGATAGTCGCGGCCCAGGGTCTCGATAAGCCCGGGGCGGCTGACGACCTCGGCGTACAGTCCCTCAAACGGAACGAACATGATGCCAAAGTTGGTCGTTGCCGGCACACTCAGGTACTTTTCGCAGATGTCCTTGGCCTCGCGCTTGACCATGGTGTCGAGCGTCTTGCGCGCAGCCGCCACGGTCTCCGCATCGCCCGACTCCTGCGCGTCAAGCAGGTGCTCGTACGCGTCGCCCGGAAACTTAGAGTCAATCGGCAGCAGCACGGGGTCGCCCTCGTCCACCGGCAGCTTGACGGCAAACTCAACACGCTCCGAGGCTCCGGGCCTGGTGGCAACGTTTTCCAGATACTGGTCGGGTGTGAGGATGTCCGTCAGGATCGCACCCAGCTGCACCTCGCCCAAAATACCGCGCGCTTTTACATTGCCCAGCACGCGCTTAAGATCGCCCACGCCGGTGGCGATAGATTGCATATCGCCCAAACCCTTGTACACAGCCTCGAGCTGGTCGCTCACCTGCTTAAACGATGCCGACAGGCGATCGTTGAGCGTGCGGGAGAGCTTCTCGTCCACCGTTGCGCGCATCTGATCGAGTTGCACGTTGTTGTCTTTGCGGATAGCACCCAGCTGGGCATCGACCGTCTCGCGCACTTTGTCCAGACGATGCTCAATGCCTTCGCGGTTGGCGCCGAGCTGTTGGGCCGTCTCGCGGCGCAGGTCATCCATCCGGTCACCAGCTTGCGAGAACTCGCGTGCGATGGTCAGGTAGCGTTGCTGCTCCACGGCCGCATCTGTCGTCTGCTGCTGCGCGATGGCATTGGCCGTGCGGCGAGTTTCGGCCAGTGCGACGTTCAGGGCATCGAGCGCGTTGTTGGCCTGCTCGAGTGCTGCCAGCGTTTCCGCGCTACTGTCGCCACGCTCCCGCAACTCGGCACGCAGGCTCTTGAGCTGGAGGGCGCAAGCCACAGCAACCCCCACCGCCACCAAGGCGATCACAACAAGCACAATATCAATAGCAGACATAAACTCCGCCCAACAAACCCAATCGAGCACCAATCAAAACCGCGATCAATCTTACCCCGCCATACGCACCGGGCGCCCGGCCCCTTCTTGGGCGCCCCTCTCCTCCGCATATTCCATAATGCGGCGCGCCGTCTCCCTGCTCACCTTTGAGTCATCACCGGCTAAATATGCGTACACGTTTCCCTTATTCAGATTCAAATCGCGGCAGAGACCGTAGCGCGTTACACCCGATTCCTCTAGCGCTCCCAACGTTCTTTTTCGCATCAGGGCGTTGATTCTTCTGTCCGCCACTGGCTTTTCCTTCACCGCTCTATACGCACGCCAAACGTTGGCATAACGATTAGG
Organism: uncultured Collinsella sp.; assembly: GCA_905197585.1. Taxonomy (GTDB): domain Bacteria; phylum Actinomycetota; class Coriobacteriia; order Coriobacteriales; family Coriobacteriaceae; genus Collinsella. Next base: position 872 of record CAJJZO010000009.1, on the reverse strand, counting down.
AAGTTTGTCCTCGGCGCATAGAGATGCCAGGCTACCCGTTTGGGCGTACAAGGACAAAACGCCTCGGTAACCCTCTTCCATCCACGAACCCTCGGATAAGCCCAGAACGTATTCGGCTTTACCCTGTGCCAAAGCGAGCAAAAACAGGGGCTCCGCCACGCGCGGCGCAACCGTCGTCGCTTGCTTAACCAGTTTTCTAAAACTGAGCGACTGCTGTCCGGATAGCTCTCGGCAATAGCCTTTTAAGAATCCCTCAAAGGTCAGATTCAACCGAGCACCTCCTTTTTGTATTGGCTGTATGCGCAGACCATCTCTTGATAACTCCGCTCCGAAGGCGACGACGCCAGCGCCTCGCCCTCGTCGAATATAAGCCGTTCGAGCAGTCCCCAATCAAGTCGGTCGACGAATGCCTGGCTATGAAGATCGATGATGTCGTTCGGACGACAGGCATAGAGCTTCATTACCGCCAGGTCCTCCAAGGATGGCGTAAAGTACCTGATAAAGCGCGCCCCAATATCCAAGGGAATCAAACGATCTTCGTAATTGAACGGCATCTGATTACAATATGCCACCGCCATACCATTCACCTCGGGGTATCGAGCTATGATCTCGCGGAGGCACCTATCTGCCTCAAACACATCAATGTCATGTGTAACCGAACGATTCGTCACATCGTTTAGCATGAAGGCGCTTCCTCCCACCAATACAACGTTCGGCCTGTCGTCTCTTGGACCTATTTCCAGCTCCGCCTCTTCGTCAATGCCCAAAAGAGTCTGCTCTAAATCCTGCTTATACATAGCAAATCCTATTATTATTTATCTTCAATAATACTATTCATTCGCACGACAGGACCCACAGGCTGCAAGAATTCT
>CAJJZO010000008.1 GCA_905197585.1 uncultured Collinsella sp. | reverse complement strand
CGCCACGGCCAAAAACGGCACCGGCAGCACCAGCTGAATCGTCTGCAGAATCGCCTGCTGGATCACGTTGATGTCGTTGAGCGATCGCGTGATCATCGAGCCGGTGCCAAAGCGCTCAAAGTCGCTGGCAGACAGCTCGAGCGACTTGTCGTAGACGGCGTTGCGGATGTCACAGGCCACGTTGGCTGCCAGGCGGGCCGAAAGATAGCAGCCCAGCACCGCGCCACCGCTGGCCATGCCGGTCGCGATAAGCATGTACAGGCCGTTGCGCAGGATGTAGTCGACATCACCCGTCGTGATGCCGGTATTGACCATATTCGCCAGCATCGTAGGCACCAGCAGCGTGCCGACGTTATCTATCAGCAACACAAACAGTGTCACCGCAATCAGTCCGCGATACGGCCTCATAAACCTCATTAAGAGTCGCACGTCTCCCCCTCTTCTTGTTTTTCCGCTTGGCTCTCGGCAGCCATCTGCTGTTTAAACGCTTCGCACTCCTCGTTGAGCGCATGGGAAAACTTGCCGACCAGACGCATAATCTCACGCTGTTCCCAGGGCTCGAGCGCGCCAAAGGCACGCTGCTCGGCTTTAACCGCCGGCAACGCATACTGCTCGGCGAACCGCCGGCCCTCATCGGTCAAACAAACGACCTTATTCTTACGGCTGCCCTCGGCAAACTCCAGCGTCGCGAAACCCCGCGCCGTCAAGGTTTTAATTGCCGAGTTAATGGTCTGCTTGCTGTAGAACCATTCGCTCGTCAGGCGGCTTACGGCAATGCTGCCGCCCGCCGTTCCGGTATCGACGAGCATCCAATAGGCGCAGTCCGAAAGACCGCAAGCACGCGAGAACTCCGAATAGATATGGTCGAGTCCGTTGAGCATCCGGTCGAAGTCGACCAGCGTAACCGCACTATTCATCTATCCCACCATTCGATTGTCCGAGTTTTGACCAATTTGTGTCTCTAGATTAGTCCGAGTTTTGACTATCGTCAACAGACATGCCGAAATGAACGCGTCTTCACGGCCTATCGACAGAAAAAGACCGCCGGCGCGGGGACGGCGCCAGCGGTCACGTGAAAATCGGGTTTTTATTGCCTGCTAGGCGGCGACGGCCTCGTAGACCGTAGCGCCCGAGAAGCTGTCGTGCAGGCTCTTGCCGCAGATCCAAGGCAGCTCGACGACCTCGCAGACCGTGTTGACCAGCTCGGAGCAGTCAGTAAAGTGGCCCTTATCGTTGAGGGCCTCGCAATCCTGAACACGCCAATAGCCATCGGTGTGCGTGATGTAGTACTCGTGATCGTTGATCGACACGAAAGCGCGCGTCTTGGAACGCAGCAGCTTCAGAAATCCTTCGAAATCGGTCTCGACGACATCTCCAGCCTGGAACATGATGTTACCTCCTGGCCCGGCGCCACCATGGCGCGTTGATAAACGTTGGTACTCCTTTAGTAAAACCTTTATCAGAGGTTATGCGTTCGTCATTTAGGCAAGTGGTAAAAAACCGCAGGGTAGACGGGATAAAACGTTTAACCATCCCATTTGTTTGTCACATTCTGAAGGTACTTTTATGCAAACCTACTTTCCCAATTGGAATCTATCCTTTTGGCCGGGCAATTGACCGTCTATCGTTTAAGCCCGACGGGTATGAACGGGGCATCTGCAACGCCACCGCGAGGAGACACCATGGAGACTATCGAAGCACTCATTCACCGCCGCAGCTGCCGCAACTACAGCGATCGTCCCGTCGAGGCCGAAAAGCTTGCACGTATTATCGAAGCCGGCCAATATGCACCGAGCGGCATGGGCCGCCAGCCGGTGACGTTTGTCGCCGTCACCGACCCCGCGACCGTCGAGCGTCTCTCACAGCTCAACGCCCAGGTCATGGGCAGCAACAGCGACCCCTTCTATGGCGCCAATACCGTTGTGGTGGTGCTGGTTGACCGCAGCGTGCCCACACATCTGGAAGACGGCTCGCTCGCCATGGGCAACCTGCTCAACGCCGCCTATGCGCTGGGCGTTGATTCGTGCTGGATTCATCGCGCCCACGAGGTTTTCGATTCGCCCGAGGGCCTGGAGCTGCTGGCCAGTTGGGGCCTGCCCGCCGACGGCAGTCTGCGCGGTGTCGGTCACTGCATTCTGGGCTACGCCGAGGACACGCTACCCGAGGCAAAGCCGCGCCGCGACAACGTGGTGTACGTAAGGTAATCAGAACCACCCTTAAAAAGGGTGGTTTGCTCTTAGGGTATAACCCACGGGCCCCGGGCTCGCGTCTAAAGGCGCGGGCCCGGACTTCGTCCAGGCCTAGTGCATCTTGACCCGTGGCGCGCCGGTCGAACCGGCGGGATCACCCCCTCTTGAAGGGGTCCTCGTACTCCTTCACGCTCAGCTTGTCCAGCGCGATGTCGTGGGACTCCTGCTCCCTGATGTACTTGGCGATCGTCGCCTCGTTCAGGCCGACGGTGGACACGTAGTAGCCCTCCGCCCAGAACTTCCTGTTGCCGAACTTGTACTTGAGGTTGGCGTGCCTGTCGAATATCATCAGCGAGCTCTTCCCCTTCAGGTAGCCCATGACGCTCGCGACGCTGTACTTCGGCGGGATCGCCAGCAGCACGTGCACGTGGTCGGGCATCAGGTGCCCCTCGATTATCTCGATCCCCTTGTACTCGCACAGCTTCCTGAGGATCTCCCCTATGTCGCTCCTGATTTGGTTGTAGATCACTTTGCGCCTATACTTCGGCGTGAACACGATGTGGTACTTGCACATCCACTTCGTGTGGGAAAGGCTGTAGGCCTTCTGGGCCATGGCGACCACCCCTTCGACTCGAATTCTTGACGGCCTGAACAATCGTCAATATCGGTCGGAGGGGTGGCTTTGTAAAGCCGTTTGTCTCCACCCGCGTAGCGGGTGGTTTAAAGCTGGCCGCTGCGCGGCCAGCAGACTAAAGTCTTGAAATTAGTTCTGCCGTTCTAACGAACGGCGGACCCGCTGAAAGGCCCCGTCCAAAATTTGCTGTCCCGCTCGCAACTTATATTGACGTCGCTGTTGTCGTCGTTTCGTTCGTGTGAGTCGTTTCGGCTTCGCTGCCTTGTTCGTCCTCGTCCTTTTGCGCATCGGCGATGGTGGAGGCCGCCGCAACGATGCCGCGCTGGGGCGCGACGCCCATCTGGGTCTGAGCGCCCTCGACAACTTCTGTGCCTGCATGCGCGAGCTCGGGCGATTTAAACACCGCGTCCAAGTTGGCGCCACCGCCGGCGTAGCCAAGCGCAGCGAGTGCGATGACGATCACTGCAACGACGGCCACGATCGGCACATAACGATGCCAACCAGCAGGATTGAGCCCACTGCGGCGAGCCGCCCCGCGGCTGATGTAACCGAGCGTTCCGTCGTGCTTGAGCTTTGAACCCACCACGCGTTTGCGGCCCCACAGTGAGGACTCTGCCTGCATTGCCAAGCGGGCGCTTGCCGAAGGATAGCCGTATTTAGTGCGCTTGAACGAGCCATCAAACCCCGAGGCGTGTTTACCCCACGTCACCGATGTTGTGCGTCGGTTGACCGGCGCGGCACTCCGCCTTCTGCGGCTCGGTTTTGAAGTCTCAGCCATATGCCCTCGCACGCCGTAACCAAATCGAAACAATAACGCTTTGGACTGTAGCACACGCGTCGCGCGCGGTCACGGGCGCCTCGCTCAACGGTCATCGTCCTTCAGCAAGCGCCACAGCGTTGTACGGCTTATGCCCAGCACCTCCGCCGCACGGGTTCGGTTACCGTGGAGATGGTCTACAACCAGATGCGCGATATCTCGCTCGGTATCGGCCAGCGGTCGCAGAATATACAGGTCGCTTTCGAGTGTCGGGGCGCCAAAGGTTGCGGTCTTAATCACGTCCTCTTGGGCGAGCACTTCCTCCGCCACAGCGCGGTCCACCGTGCCCGCCCCCACCAATATATACAGTCGTTCCGAGACCTCGCGGAGCTGCAGATAATTGCGCGGCCAGCGGTAAGCATCGAGCGTCTTCGTCGCCGTGGCAGACAGCGTGGGCGCTGCCGTCCCAAATGCATCAGCGAGATATTCCAAATAGCGCGCGACCTTCGTCGACGCGGCTCCCTGCTCGGCGATTGCCGGCGCCACGCTCACCGCACAGGCGAAGCGCTCGGTCACAAAGGCGGCTTGATCACTTTCGCTGCCGCCCGGCATGTCATTCGCCGTCAGCACCACATGACAGCGCGTCGCCAACGCGGTGTCGGCCATCGTGGAGACCAGCTCGCGGAGGCGCTGGGGGCCAACCGCATTCCAGCCCTCAATGCAAAGTGTCAGCCCCGTTTGGAACAGCGGCGATTCGGAGCTTTTGAGCACATGGCGCCAACCGCGATCGGTGAGTTCATCGAGCGCGACGGAAACAAAGGGCTGATCGGCAAAAGGACCGTCCAGATAGAGGCGCTTGGCGATCTCGATCTGGCCCGCGCCCAGCTCGCCCTCGAGCATAAGGGGCACGCCGCGCGCATAGCTCTCGGAAACCGGTGCAGCTACCGCAGCGGCACCCTCAACGATGCCGTACGCGCTCGATTCATAGCGGGCCTCAACTTCGTCGGCGTTGAGCCACTCGATGCCCGCATGCGCCGCGGCACCGCGCACCTCGCGGACCACAACGACCCAAAGCCTCCCGCCCTCTTTGTCGGTGGGGCGAACGGTCAGGCTCAGGCGCGTACCCGCACGCCCCATAACCAGACGCGCGCCGTCTCCTATACGGTCGAGGCGCTCGGCGACAAAAGCCGCCACATCCCGCTCAAGCGCCGCGTCATTCACGGTCGAGATCGCGACGTCCCCACGCGCATCGATTGCCAATGCCGAGGCCCCGGCAGCAGCCAGGGCCCCAGTCAAGATGTTCAGCTTGGCATCGCTATCCATGATTTGCCCCTGTCCGCGGCGACATGCAACCGCCGACGGTCATACGACCGAGTGTTTCAAAATTGAACGATATTGCTCACCAAACACTATAGGGCAGAAAGCGCCGTCCTGCGAGTATAGGTGTTGCCCCGCATCGCCATCCTGGCGGGGCGATAAGAGCTCTTCGGGACTTATAAACCTGCGGACAAGCCATACCCGCAAGAGCTCCTATCGCTCCACCGCAGGCTTGCGCTCACCAGCAACCAGCAACCAGCACGCGAATAAGCTACTTCTCTACCAGATTCCCAGCACGTGCTGCATTCCCAAACTCATGCACGCAATGCCAATCCAGCAGCAAAAGCCCAGCGCGATGGGCTTGCCGCCCTTTTTGACCAGCTCGACGATATCGGTATTAAAGCCAATAGCCGCCATGGCCATCACGATAAAGAACTTCGACAGCTCCTTGATGGGCGCCGTGATGGACACGGGAAGCTGAAGCACCGTGGTGATTACGCTCGCCAGCACAAAGAACAGCACAAACATGGGAAACGCGCGTTTAAGCGAGAACGTGCTTTTGGCGTCGCCGCCGGCCTTGCGCGCCAGATGCATCTGCCAGCATGCGAGGACCAACGTGATGGGAATAATGGCCAGTGTCCTGGTGAGCTTGACCACCGTAGCGCTCTCGAGCACATTGGCGCCGGGATGCATGCTGTCCCAAGCGCTCGCCGCAGCCGTTACGGACGAGGTGTCGTTGATGGCGGTGCCGGCAAACAGGCCAAAGCCCTCGTTGGTCAGCCCGAGCATGCCGCCGAGCGTCGGAAACACGAGCGCCGCGATAACGTTAAACAGGAAGATGACCGAAATAGCCTGGGCAATCTCGCGATCGTCGGCATCGATGACGGGTGCGGTCGCGGCGATGGCAGAACCGCCGCAAATCGACGAACCCACACCCACAAGCGTCGCGATCTTGCCCGGCACGTTCATAACGCGGCAGAGCACAAAGGCGATGACAAGCGAGGTCGAGATCGTCGCCACGATAATCGGCAGCGACTGGGCGCCCTTGGACAGAATCTGGGAGAGGTTCATGCCAAAGCCAAGCAGGATAACCGCGTACTGCAAGACTTTTTTGGACGTATAGGTAACGCCGGCGGCGAGCTGTTCGCGATGATTCTTGGGAAAGACGAGCGCCAGGACCATGCCAAAGAGGATGGCAAATACCGGACCGCCGACCACCTCAATTTGTTTGCCAAGCAACGTCGCGGGAATGGCAATGATCAGGCAGAACAAGACGCCTTTCCAGCGCTCGCGAACGATATTTGCCAGTTGCATATGGGATTCCTTCTTTCTATTTCACGTTTGCGACGGCTTATGATACGGCAACATCGAGCACAGTCTCGCGCAAACAAAGACTAAGATGCCGCAATAGTTCTTGGGCAACAGCCGAATTACCCTCCGCGGAGAGCTGATTCGCGGCATAATTAACAACTGACATATGAGTTTGATAGAACAGTTGCGAGGCGCTATGGAAGAATCGATGCACGTCGGCGAGCAGGAAACGAGCCTACAGGACCAGTCCTACCACACCATTCGACGCAAAATCGTCTACCTGGACTACAAGCCGGGCGAAAAGCTGGGCGTCAAGCAACTTTGCGACGACCTGGATATGGGTCGCACGCCCGTGCGCGAGGCTTTGGTTCGCTTGGCGCAGGAAGGCCTGGTGCGCACCGTGCCCCAGAGTGGCACCTACGTCTCACCCATCAACCTCACCCTTGCCGAGAGTGCCTGTTACATCCGCGAACATCTGGAAAAGCAGGTGATTGTGGAGTGCTGTGCGCGAGCCACGTCGGCCGGCATCGAGCAGCTCGACCGCGCCATCGTGCTGCAGGAAAAGGCCATGGCCGAAGAGGATCGTATCGGTTTCTTTTTGAGCGACAACCTCATGCATCACATGATTTTTAGCATCGCATGCCGCAGCACCGTGTGGTCGTGGCTCGAGGAGACCAATGCCGACCTGGAGCGCTTCCGCTGGCTGCGCGCCGCCACGCAGGTTCTCGACAATCAGGACATCGTGAACGAGCACAAGCAGATTCGCCGCGCTATCGCCGGTCGCGACCCCATCGAAGCGAGCTTTTTGGTCAGCAAGCACCTGCACATGATGTTCCGCAACCAAACCGAGGTTCTGGACCAGTTCCCCGAGTACTTCGAGACCAGCAAGCTCCGCTAACCTGCCAAAACCACCACAAAGGGGACAGGCACCTTTGTGGTGGTTTCTCCGTACAAAAAGGCCCGGCTCCGTCTGATGACGCGGAGCCGGGCCTTGGTCGTTAGAACGGCGGAACCAACTACTCGACAGTAACGCTTTTCGCCAGGTTACGAGGTTGGTCAACGTCGCAACCGCGCAGGATGGCGACCTCGCGGGCGAGCAGCTGCAGCGGGACGCTCGCGGTGATGGGGCTGAACACGTCGCGGACGGCCGGCACGCGGATGATGCAATCGGCAATCTTGTTGATCTCCTCGTCACCCTCGGTGGCAACGACGATGACCTTGGCGCCACGCGCCTTGCACTCCATGAGGTTCGACACGGTCTTGTCGTAGGTGGCACTCTTGGTGGCCACAGCGATGACAGGGAAGCCCGGGTCGATCAGGGCAATGGGGCCGTGCTTCATCTCGCCGGCGGCGTAGGCCTCGGCATGCAGGTAGCTGACCTCCTTGAGCTTGAGTGCGCCCTCGTAGGAAATAGCGGCACCCATGCCACGGCCCACGAACAGCGCCGACTGCGCGTCCTTGCACAGCAGGGCGGCCTCATGAACGGCCTCGGTCTGGGTATCCAAAATCCACTGGATCTGCTCGGCCGTATCGGAAAGCTCGCGGAACAGCATGCGCGCCTGCTTGGTGGTCAGACGGTACTTAACCTGCGCCAACAGCAGAGCCAGCAGCGTAAGGCTCACGACCTGACCGATAAAGCTCTTGGTCGAGGCGACCGCGATCTCCTTGTTGGCCTTGGTGTAGATGACGCCGTCGCTCTCACGCGCCACCGGGCTGCCCACCACGTTGGTGATGCCGAAGACCTTGGCGCCCTTGATGCGCGCGTCGCGAATGGCGGCAAGGGTGTCGGCCGTCTCGCCCGACTGGGACACAGCCACGACAAGCGTCGTCGGCGTGATGATGGGATTGCGATAGCGGAACTCGCTGGCCGCCTCAACCTCGGTGGGGATGCGAGCCCAGCCCTCAATAAGGTTCTTGGCGATGAGGCCAGCGTGATAGCTAGTGCCGCAAGCGATCACGTAGACGCGGTCGATGTCGTTGAGTTCCTCGAGCGAAAGGCCCAGCTCGTCGATGTCGAGCTCGCCGGCCGGCGTCATACGACCAACCAGCGTGTCGCGCACGACGCGCGGCTGCTCGTGGATTTCCTTGAGCATAAAGTCGGGATAACCGCCCTTTTCTGCCATGTCCAGGTCCCAGTCGATGTGGGTGACCTTGGGCTCGATGACGTTGCCGGCCTCGTCGGTGTACTCGACGCCCGCGGGCGTGAGCTTGGCAAACTGTCCGTCCTCGAGCACCACGACATCGCGAGTGGCATCGATAAGCGCGATCACGTCGGAGGCAACGTAGGAGCCGGTCTCGCCCACGCCGACCACAATCGGGGAGTCCTTGCGCGCCACGGCGATCACGCCGGGCTCGTCAGCGCACACGGCGGCCAGACCATAGGCACCGACCACGTGGGTGCAAGCCTCGCGCACGGAGGCCATCAGGTCGTGCGTCTCGGCATAAGCCTCTTCGATCAGATGCGCGAAGACCTCGGTATCGGTCTCGCTCTTAAAGTGGTGGCCGCGACCCTCCAACTCTTCGCGCAGCTCGGCGAAGTTCTCGATGATGCCGTTGTGGACGATGGCGATACGACCGTCGCAGCTGGTGTGGGGGTGAGCGTTAACGACGGAGGGCTTGCCGTGGGTGGCCCAACGGGTGTGGCCGATACCGCAGGTAGCGTCGCTGTCGATGTTGGAAAGCTCGCTCTCCAGGCCCGCGACCTTGCCCACGCGGCGGATGACGTCGAGGTGCGCCGCGGCGCCCTCACCCACCTCGAGCGCGACGCCCGAGGAGTCATAGCCGCGATACTCCATACGCTTGAGGCCCGTGACCAGGATGTTCTTTGCAATATCAGAGCCGGTGTAGCCGACAATTCCGCACATAGGATAAATCCCTTCGTCCGCTTGACTGCAAAACGTCCACGCACAGGGGGCGCTGAGACGCATAACGTTCGAGTATTGTACTCACGCAAGCGCAAGCTGATATACCAGAAGTGGTATCTCAACTTAGATACCACCCGATGCACACATGCCCAGCCGGTCCAAACCGCCACAATGGGGACAGGAACCTTTGTGGTGGCCGCGCTGGCAACGGCGTTTCCCCAGATAAAACCTGCCAAAATAAACCTGTCCCTTTTTGGTAGGTTTGGGATGCTACAATCTGGCTTGTACTTGAAACGCATCAAAGGGGCCGCTATGGCAAAGGTAAAAATCAGCGACGTCGCGCGCGAGGCCGGGGTTTCGCTGGGCACGGTTTCCAACGCGCTCAACCACCCCGAAAAGCTGCGCCCCGAGACCCTCAAACTCATCAACGAGACCATCAATCGCTTGGGCTACCTGCCCAACCAAAGCGCTCGCCAGCTGGCCGGCGGCACCACCAAGTCCTTTGGCCTGGTCCTCCCCCGTCTCGATCACGGCTTTTCGCTCCAGATTGCCAGCGGTGCCCACAACGAGGCACGCAAGCACGGCTATGACTTGCTCATCGCCAACGCCGACAACGACGACATTCTCGAAGACCATTACCTGCGCTACTTTATGGGCACTCAGATGTCCGGCGTCATGGTTCAGCCCATGGCATCCCCCGACTGGCACCCGGCCATGACTAAAATGCCCGTGCCGATCGTCCATCTGGACATCCACTGTTCCGAGCCCGGCCACTACGTAGCGGCCGACAACGAGGCCCAGGGTCGCATCATTGCCGAACTTGCCATCGCCCGCGGCGCGCACCATATTGTCGTCGTCGGCCGAGCAGCATTTATGCAACTCACCCTGCGCGTCCTTGGCATTCATAAAGCGCTCGCTCTACACCCCGATATCAAGATCGAAGTCATCGACGCCGGCGAATGGAATACCGCTGCCGACGGCTACGGCATCGGTGCTCAAATCGCCGAGCGCCCCGCGGACGAACGTCCCGATTTTGTCGTCGGTCTGACCGACGTGCTGGCCTCGGGCGTCATCTCGGCGCTGGTCGACAAAGGCATCGCCGTCCCCGGGCAAGTACGCGTAGCAGGTTGCGATGGCAACCCACTCGCTTGGAGCGGATCGGTCCCGCTCACTACGGTAGCGCCCCCGGGCTACGAGATTGGCCGCAAGGGCGTTCAATTGCTCATGGAGCAAATTGAGAACAAGGCCCCGGCAAAGACCAAGCACGTCCACATCGGCTCTGCCGCGCGCACCGTCACCGCGGTCACGGCCATCGAGGACATCAACCGCCAAGAACTCGTGCGGCCGTTCCTGCTGGAACGCGCCAGCACCCAGGCAAGCAGCCAGACCGACGCCACGGCCATCAACCTCGGCGCGTACCTGTAATCGCTTATTCGTCGAGCCTCTAGGCGCGGAGGGACGCTCTAGCTATGTCCATGCGAACGTAACTTCCCGTTTCGTGTAAACTAGCGCGCATTTAACTTCTCATTTCGTGTAAGCTCGCCTCCATATAACTTCCCATTTCGTGTAATGCGGCGTTATCGGGCCAATGCTCAAAACAAACAGAAAAGCGGCCATCCGCACATCGCGAATGACCGGCTCTTTAAAATGCGATTGAAATAGCTTGGTGTCGGCGTTAACGCACGGCCTTGACCGCCGCCGTCAGATCGAACAGCGTGTCGAGCACGGCGTCGCAGCCGTCCACCACGTCCTGCGGCAGCGGGACGATATCGGGAACGGCAAAGACATGGCAGCCGGCTGTGATACCCGAGACACAGCCGTTGCGCGAATCTTCGACCACGGCGCACTCCTCGGGAGCAAAGCCCGCGCGCTCGCAGGCGAGCAGATACATCTCGGGATCGGGCTTACCGTGCACGACGTCCTCACCGCAGGTCACGGTCTCGAACTTGTCAAAGAGACCGAACGCCTTAAGGTTGCGCTCGGCGGTAACGTGGCGCGAAGACGTCGCGAGGCCCACGTGATAGCCCGCCGCCAGCAGCTCGTCTAAGCACTCGGCGGCGCCGGCCTTAAGCTCCAGCTCGGTCTTGACCATCTCGTCGCGAATCTCCTTGTGGCGGACATAGATCGCCTCGGCGGTCTCGTGGCTACCGTAGTGCTTTTCGAGAATGCTCATGACATCGACCAGCGTACGGCCGATAAACTGGTGGATAAGCGCATCGTCAATCGCGAGCCCCAGCTCAACGGCGCCCGCCTTCCACGCCTTGATGCCCAAACGCTCGGTGTCGACCAGCGTTCCGTCCATATCGAAAATGACAGCCTTGATCATTTCGGTCCCCCCATCGGCTTGCATTGCCGCTACTCTACCGCACTTTGCAAACTTGTATATAACGTATATACATATTGCACTTTCGTTACATAGATAGATGTCTTATGGCGAGCGGCTCGGTAGGATTATAGTTTTCGACCGAGTACTCAACGGTAAGGAACGTTTTATGTCTTTCGACACCACCGCACCCGCAGAGGAGCTTCAGGACAAACTCGCAGCGCTCGAAGAGCTGCTTTTGGCATACGGACACGTCGCCATCGGCTTTTCCGGCGGCGTCGACAGCAGCTTTTTGGCTGCCGTTTGCTCTCGCATCATGCCCGCCAGCACCCTTCTCGTCCATCTCACCACGCCGCTCATCGGCACGCCCGAGCAGTCTTCGTTTGAGCGATCTGTTGACGGACAGGCCGATGAAGGCCCGCATTTTAAGCTTCCGGTGCTTAATCTTTCGGTCGATCAGCTCCAGCTTCCGCAGGTTGCCTGCAACGACGCCGACCGCTGCTATCACTGCAAACGCGCCGGCTTCACCGCTATCGTCAACCACGCAAAATCGCTGGGGTTCCCCACCGTTATCGATGGCAGTAATACAAGCGACCGTGGCGACTACCGCCCCGGCATGCGCGCCGCCCAGGAGCTCGGCGTGCGCTCGCCCCTCATGGAGGGCGGCTTTACCAAGAACGAGGCGCGCGAGCTACTGCGCGCATGGGGCTACCCCGTTTGGAATCTACCCGCTGGCGCCTGCCTTGCCACGCGCATCCCCACAGGCGAGGAGCTTACGCGCGAGAAAGTCAATTTGATTCGTGCCTGCGAAGACTACCTGCACGATCTTGACCTGTCACAGGTCCGCGCGCGCCTGGTCGGCGGCTGCATGCATATCGAGGCTGCCCCGTCCGACGTCGCCAAGATTGCCGCCCTCGGCGGAACCGCAGTCGATGCCGAAGGCAAAACCCCGCTGCCTGCCGCCATCGAATGCGCTCTACGCAACCTAGGCTGTGGCCACATCTCCCCCCAGGTAACCCCCTACATCCACGGCGCGATGAATCAATAAGCAACGCCCCAATAACTTGCGGTGAAATAGTTCCTGAATAACGGCTTTTTGCGGCCAAACAGGAACTATTCCACCGCAACTTCTAGAGAATCACTCGAAGCCGGCTGCCTTTAACCTCGAAGTGAACTGCTCGCCACGAAATGGGCCTATCTACTACGTTTGATCGACGACCCTCAACCATGTCGAGTTTTGCAAAATCAAAACCGCAGGTAGATGGCTTGTCGATTTTCGGAAAACACGGCTATGGTCGACCGGTACGGGTCAAACGTAGTAGATAGGCCGTTTTTGTGGCGCAGCACCTGACCGATCTTTTCGGGACGGGGGTTTGACTACTTTTGCCAGCCAAGTTGCCCAGGTAGTCAAAAAAGCCCCGTCCCAAATTAGCTAATCCAGGTTGAGCATAAGTGAGCGAGCAGATTGCCGTGCCCGGAGTCTGCGCAGCGCCAAGCAGTTACGCCGTTTGTAAAACGGCGTAACCCATACGTTTATTTTGGCAGGTTTATTTGGGCAAACGCAAACAGGGCCGCGGCGCTTATGGCGTCGCGGCCCTTTTCCTTGGAGAAGGATCGATTGATTGAACGGAAAGACCGTTCTAGCCCTCGAGGCCGGCGTTGATGAGCTCGGCAATCTCGACAGGATCGGTGCTTTCGCGCACTTTGTCGCGGAAGCCAGCATCCATCAGCATCACGGCAGCCTTGGAAAGCAGACGCAGATGCGTGGTTCCAGCCTCGCCCGCAGGAACATACAACGCGAGCGCCACATCGACGGGCACACCATCAAAGCTTGGCCACTCAACAGGCTCGGTCAACTTGAGCACGGCCACGCCCGGCGTATGAATCGCGTCGCTCTTGGCATGCGGAACGGCAAAACCAGCGACAAGGCCGGTCTCGGCCTCATTTTCGCGAGCGATAAAGGCGGCCTCTACGGCAGACGCGTCATCGGCAAAGCCAAGTTCGACAGCCTGCTCGGACAAATAATGCAGAGCATCCTCGCGCGAGGCGGCGGCATGTCCGATTGTCACCTGATTGGCAGATACAAATCCCATGGAAAACTTCCTTACAACACGGACCTGACCGCAGCTTCGATGCCGTCGGCGTCCAAACCGTACTTGTGCAGCAAATCGACCGCAGGGCCGGACTCGCCATACACATCGCGCACGCCGACGCGACGCATCGGCACCGGATGCTGCTCCGCGAGCACCGAGGCCACGGCCTCGCCAAGACCACCGATAATCGAATGCTCCTCGGCAGTGACCACACGACCGGTCTTCTTGGCGCTGGCAACCACCAGGCGCTCATCGAGCGGCTTGATCGTGTGCATATTGATGACCTCGGCATCGATACCATCGGCAGCGAGCGCCTCGGCAGCCTCAAGCGCCTCGGCGACCATAAGGCCACAAGCGATGATGGTCACATCGGACCCCTCGCGCACGACCACGCCGCGACCAATCTTGAACTCATAGTCCTCGTGATCGTTAATGACCGGCGTTGCCAGGCGTCCGAAGCGCATGTAGACCGGTCCCTCAAACTCATAGGCGGCGCGCACGCAAGCGCGAGCCTCGATGTCATCGGCGGGAACGATTACCGTCATACCCGGGATCGTGCGCATGAGCGCGATGTCCTCGCAGCACTGATGCGTGGCGCCGTCTTCACCGACCGAGATACCCGCATGCGTGGCACCGATTTTGACGTTGAGGTGCGGATAGCCAATGGAATTACGCACTTGTTCGTACGCGCGGCCGGCGGCGAACATGGCAAAGGTGCTCGCAAAGGCGACGTGGCCCGTGGTCGCAATGCCGGCGGCGAGCCCCATCAAGTTGCTCTCGGCAATGCCGGCATCGTAGAAGCGCTCAGGGTGCGCAGCCTTAAACTTACCCGTCTGCGTAGCGGCAGCCAGGTCGGCATCGAGCACTACAAAGTCATCGTGCTCATTGCCCAGCTCGACGAGCGCCTCGCCGTAGCTTACGCGCGTGGCGACTTTTTTGACCTCTGCCATTAGAGCTCCTCTCCTGCTGCCGCAAGCTCGGCCATGGCCTGCTCAAACTGTTCATCGTTGGGCGCCTTGCCATGCCAGCCAACCTGGTTCTCCATAAAGGAGACGCCTTTGCCCTTCACCGTCTCGGCGATGATAGCGACGGGCACGCCGGTCACCTCACGAGCCTCGGCGAAAGCCGCCTCAATCTGTGTCATGTCGTTGCCATCGGCTAGCTCGATCACATGCCACTTAAAGGCGCGGAACTTGTCAGCGAGCGGCATGGCCGAGTTGACCTCATCGATCGTGCCGTCAATCTGCAAGCCGTTGTGGTCGACGACGGCAACAAGATTGTCGAGCGCATGGTTGCCGGCAAACATGGCCGCCTCCCACACCTGGCCCTCCTCGCACTCGCCGTCGCCCAGCAACGTGTAGACGCGGTAGCTGTCACCCCAGTGCTTTGCGGCGAGTGCCATTCCAACCGCGGCGGAGATACCCTGACCGAGCGATCCGGTGGACATATCGATGCCCGGGGTGTCGTTCATGTTGGGATGGCCCTGCAGTCGGCTGCCAATATGGCGGAGCGTCTCGAGCTCTTCGACGGGAAAATAGCCGCGATTTGCCAACACCGAATACAGGCCCGGCGCCGCGTGACCCTTGGAGAGCACAAAGCGATCGCGATCGGCCTTGTGAGGGTCAGCAGGATCGATATTCATTTCCTCAAAGTACAGATACGTCATGATGTCGGCAGCACCGAGCGATCCACCCGGATGTCCCGACTTGGCCGCGTGAACCGCAGTCACGACACCCTTCCTGACCTCATTGGCGACCTTTGCCAGCTCCTGGTTGGTCATACGAATTCCTCTCTTGAGAACAACCCCGGCACCGGATGACGCGATGCCGGGGCAATCCACTCGTTAAGCCTGAGCGACGACCTTCTGCCAATCAGCCTCAAAAGAGGCAAGGCCCTGGTCGGTCAGCGGGTGATGCAAGCATTTCTTAAGAGCGGCCATGGGGACGGTCGCAATGTCGGCACCAAGCAGCGCCGCCTGGGTCACATGGTTGGGCGTGCGGACCGAAGCGGTGATGATCTCAACGGTGTCGTCGACGTTCTTGCCGGTCCAGTCATAGTTCTTGATGCAAGTCACAACATTGTCGAGCTGCGAGATACCGTCCTCGGCGATGTCATCGAAGCGCCCCACAAACGGGCTGATGTAGCGAGCGCCGGCGTTGGCGGCCATCAAGGCCTGGGTCGGCGAGAAAACAAGCGTCATGTTGACGCGCACACCTGCGTCGGCCAGGGCACGGCAGGCGGCAAGGCCGGCCTCGCACACGGGAAGCTTAACCACGATGTTGGGAGCGAGGGCGGCAAGACGCTTGCCCTCCTCGATCATGCCCTCGGCAGTAGTCGCGGTGGACTCGGCAGACACGGGCAGACCCTCGCAGAGCTCGGCAATCTTGAGCATATGGGGCTCAAAGTCGGCAAGCTTGCCGCCGGTCTTGGCGTACAGGGACGGGTTGGTGGTAACACCGGCCAGGCAGCCCCAGCTCTTGGCCTCGGCAATCTCGTCCAGATTGGCGGTATCGATAAAGAACTTCATGGTGAACCCCTTCAAAGGAAGCTAAAACTCAAAAGAATGGGACAAAGGGACTGCCCCTTTGTCCCATGTGCCGGGCCTGCAGCTGGGACATGCCCCAGGCCCGGCGTCGCGTAGGAAAAGCTACTTACTCGGCAAGAGCGGCCTCGATGCGGGTCGTGACGCCCTTGAGGTTAAGACCGACGACGTACTGCTTGATCGGGCGCTTGATGTGCTCGATCACAAAGCGCTTGCCGTCGATGTCCTGGGCAGCGAGGTTGCGATAGAGCTTCTCGACCTGCTCCTTGACCTCGGGATCGTTGAACGCATAGTGGCCGGAGACATCCAGGATCTTCAGGCTGAGCTCATCGTCGGCAAGGATGTCATCGACCTGCAGGTTGACGTCGTCGCCAGTCATCCACTTGCGCCAGCGCTCGGTCTTGATAGCCGTGACCAGCAGCGTGTGATACAGGTCGGAGGGGTCATCGCACAGACCGTTGTCGACCAGGATCTGCTCGGTGGCGCAGAGCTTGAGGTAGGCGCGGGTCTCCTCGGTGCCATACTGCGGAGCGACGTTGGAGGCGGTCACGTGTGCCGGGATGTGCTCGAGCAGCGTCGCGTCGTCCAGATAGTCGGCGTTGTGCTCCTTCAGGCCCACGCCATAGCGCTTGGCCATATCGGCAAGCTCGCGGGCGTTCTTGAAGTTGTAGTGACCGACCTGCTCCGTCCAGCGGGTAAGGGTGCCGGTCTGGCCGACGATAAAGGTGGGCATGGGGCAGCCGCGCTTCTCGAGCTCGGGCTGCAGCTGAGAAATGAACTCCTCGTACTTATCGGTAGAGGTCAAGCCGCCATTGGTCTCCTCGGTACCGACCTCATAGGCGACCTCGGGCAGGTTATGCTCGCGACGGTACTGCTCAAGGTAGTCGATAAGATCGATCGTGCGGCGAAGCACCACGTCGAGCGGAATAACCTTGCCGATCTGATAGGGATCCTTGGTGGGGTCGACCATCAGCAGGTCAAAGCCTGCCTCCATGTCGGCGACGAAGGACTTGCGGGCGAGCTCCATGGCCTCGTCCTCGGGCAGGTGGGCGTTACGCTCCTCGTCGCGCTGCCACGGACCGCCGTGATCTCGGCACAGGTAGTACGGACCGGTGTAACCCACCTCGTCGGCGACCTTCTTGATGTCGGCGGCAAAGCGCGTCTGGTCCCAACCGTTGACGTAGCCGGCGCCCATCTCGTCCATATCGACCTGGTTGCGGCTGGCGATAAACATGGGCGGGAAATCCTCGTCCTTGGCAAGCTCGAACACGGCCTGAATCAGGTTGGGGCTCATGGGGCCAATGCCGACCATGGTTGCGTGATCGCCGCTATCCTGCAGTTTGAGCATGCCCTGAACGGCCTGGCGGATGGTGAGGTTGGACATTTTGTTCTCCTTCTCCAGAGGATTTTTGACAAAAGTTCCCTGGGACCCAGATGTGGGCCCTATCAGTACGGATGGATTTTGTTGTGTAGGGGCGGTTGTGCGGAGTCAAATCCATCCCTCCGCACAACCGGAGTCCTTAAAGGTTTACTTGGCCTGCTTGTCGAGCGTGGGCTTCATGGCAATCAGGATTGCAGCGGCGACCACGGCGCCAATCACGATGTCCAGGCAGAACAGCGCGACGTTGTTGGTGGCAAGGGCGACGATAAAGCCACCGTGCGGGACGTAGCAGTCGATACCCTGGAAGGCGGCGAGCGCCGCGCCCACGGCAGAGCCGATGCAGATGCCGGGCAGGGTGTGGCCAAGGTCCTTGACCGCGAAGGGGATAGCGCCCTCGGTAATGCCGATGCAGCCCATGAACAGTGCGGAGATACCCATCTGGCGATCGGCGTCATCGAACTTGTTCTTGGCGATGAGCGCAGCAAGGCCGCAGGCAATCGGGGGAATGGCGACGGCGACGCGGAACATGCCGTTGGGGCCATAGATGCCGGAGGCCATGATGGCCATGGTGAAGGTCGAGGCGGTCTTGTTGATGGGGCCACCCATATCGAAGGCGGTCATAACGCCAATGACCAGACCCAGGACAACTGCGGAACCGCCCTGCAGGCTGCCGAGCACGCTGGTAAGCCAGTCCATCACAAAGCCAAGCGGCGTGGCCAGGATGTAGATATAGGCCATGCCCAGAACAAGCGAGGTCAGGATCGGGATGATCAGGATGGGCATGATGGTCTGGATGGTGTTGTTGACCTTCCAGGTCTTCATCCAGCGGACAAAGTAACCACAGATGACCGCCATGATCATGGCGCCCAAAAAGCCAGTCGAAACGCTGTTGCCGCTAGGGGTAACGACCGCGTTGTTGACCAGGTAACCCAGGACAAAACCAGGGGCGAGCGCGGGCTTGCCGGCCATCGAGTAGGAGATATATGCCGCAAGTACCGGGATCATCATGGAGATACCGGCCATACCGATGGTGTTAAGGCTCACCATCAGCGGGTTCGTGACCTCCATACCATTGGCGCCGGCGGTGCCGGATGCCAGTGAGAAGGCAAGGAACACGCCGCCGATAACGACAATGGGGATAAAATAGGAAACGCCGGTATTGAATGCATTGAGCAGCGTCTTGCCAGGATCGGCAAAGATGGACTGCTTTGACGCCGGTGTCGGGGCCTGCGGGGCAGCGGAGACGGCCTTCTTCTCTGCCTTGGCCTCGGCCTTGGGCGCGTCAACGGCGCCGCCCGTCGCCTTGATGATCTCAATAGCCTGGTCGATGATCTTTGCCGGATCGGCGATTACATCCGAGGTACCGACCTTCAGGAACTTGCCCTCGGCCATCTTCTGCTCAAAACGGTCCTCATTCTCGACACCCACGTCGACGGACTCGAGTACCAGGTCGGCGGAATCAACGTCTTCCTGTGTCAGCTCGTTCTCGATACCCAGGCCACCCTGAGCTTCGACTTTGCACTCGATGCCACGGGCGGCGCATTCATCTTGAATCGCCTTCTGAGCCATATACGTGTGGGCGATACCCACGGTACAGGCGGCAACGCCTACGATCTTCATTGCTTCCCTCTTTTCATAGAGTTGCGTGCGCAAGATACCGTTTGCGGAGGCCTCCGGAGCATCCCCTGCCGTTTGGACTTGCTGTCTTTTCGACAAGAACAATATAGGTGCTCGTTTTTCTTAATGCCAGCTTATTTCGGTAAACGCGCAGGTCAGAGCGTTGGTTATGCGATTTAGTTATGCGTTTAACCAAAAATGAATCCTGCGATTTTGCCCTCGATTTCAAAAGTCAAGAAGTATTTGATTTTCTCGGTAGACGGCAGATGCGCATGCCGGTCACAAATTTCGACCCCACCCGTATGCCGCATTTGTTGCATACTCATATGAAAGGAAAAAGCCGCTCACCGAAGCGTATCCTTCACCAAGACTCAAAGTCATCATGTTGGAAAATGCTCATCTGTCGGAAGGAGTCGCTGTGGCAAAACAGCGCGTTACGATCGCAGACGTCGCTCGAGAGGCGGGAACCTCGACGGCAAGCGTCTCGTATTACCTCAACGACAAACGAGAAAAGCTTAGCGAGAAGACGCAGAACAAAATCGCGCGCGTCATTAAGGAACTCGGATACGTTCCCAACGCCCAAGCGCAGACGCTCACCGGCAAGCAAACCCACGTCATTGCCATCATCATTTTGGATAACACCAACAAATGGGCGGGGCTCGTTCTCAATGGCATGGAGCAGGTCATGCTCCCCGCGGGCTACCAGACGGTCGTTTGCACGAGCAACTTTAACCCCGAGACCGAGCTCATGTACGTCGACAAGATGCTCTCGCTGGGCGTCGATGGCTTTATCATCCAGCCCACGGCAAACTTCAAAGCCGTGCATGACCGCATTAGACGCGCCGGCAAGCCGGTCGTCTTTTTCGATGCGGCCATCTATAGCCCAGGTACCAGCTGGATCAAAACCAACCTTTACGACGGCGTGTACAACGCCACACAGGCACTCCTCGACGCCGGCTACGAAGATTTCTTTTCCATTGCCGCCAACATGACCGAAATGCGCACCCGCATGGAGCGTTTTCAGGGGTATGCCGAGGCGCTGGCAGCGAACGGGCAGCTCTACAAAGCGATTCCCATCGATCACAACAAGCCGTCAATCAACGAGCTCACCGAATACTTTAAATTCAAGTTCAATCCCGCCAAGCGAACCCTTATCTTCGTGCAAAATCAGTGGGCACTTCCCCGTGTCTACAAGGCCCTCCAGCCAATGGCCCATCTGCTTCCGCAGCAAATCGGCCTTTTGGGACTCAACTGCGAAGACTGGACTAATCTCACCACACCGACCGTCTCCACCATCATCGAGCCCGTCGACCAAGAAGGTCGCGAAGCAGCCGAGATGCTGCTCGCCCTACTTGACGGAAGCAGCGAACCCGGCGAGCAGCGCATTCTCGAGTGCAAGCTCAACTGGCTCGACTCCACCTCGATCTAGACCGCGGGACAAATGAATCAGTAGCGTTTGTCTCAAATCTTAAGTATTTGTTCGACAGAACGGCCCCTGCCGGCTCCTGCTAGACTGGTAGATTCCCAACCGTCCATCCAGGAGCCTCAATGTCGCGCAAGTCCGCCTACAAGCAAGCACTTTCCATCGGCACTGCCATGGTGCTGGGGTTTGCGCTGTTCACAGGGTCGCTCGACGGAGCGCCCAAGTTGTTGTCGCCGCAAAGTGATGAACAGGCGGCAGCTCTGGCCGAAAAACAAAACGAGAGTCCCAGCCGCACCGACGACGAGGCGGACTTGGTCGCCCGGCTCGAATCGGGAACAGCGAGCTCCCCGGACTCTCAAAATAGCCAAGACTCTGGCGATGGCTCTGAATCCGTCGCAACCGACGCCGGTGACGCTGCCTCCGCGGATAGCGCCGCCACCCCCATCGACGAAGTCGAAAACCCTGACCTCAACCGCGCCCGCGGTGTTTATCTCAGCAGCATTCCCGACTACGCCGGCAACCCCTACGTTGCCCTTCGCGCCGACAGCACGCACCCGTTGGGCATGCCGTCGTTCACGCTCGATGAATACGATCGCGCCACCGAAGAGGGCTGCTTTAAGAAATTCTCCAAGCTCGATAGCCTGGGCCGCACCCGCAAGGCACTCGCCTGCGTTGGCCCCGAATCGCTCGGCCAGGGCAAGCGCGGCGATATCTCGCGCATCCACCCTGCCGGTTGGCATCAGCAGCGCTACGACTTTATTCCAGGCCAGAGCCTCTACAACCGCTGCCACCTCATCGCCTGGTCGCTCTGCGGCGAAAACGCCAACCGCAAAAATCTCCTCACCGGCACGCGCTATCTCAACGAGACGGGCATGCTACCGTTTGAAGAGCAGATTCTCAACTATATTCGCGATACGGGTAACCATGTGCTCTACCGCGTCACGCCCATGTACAACGAAGAGGAACTCGTCTGTCGTGGCGTACGTCTGGAAGCACAATCGATCGAGGACCACGGCAAGACCCTGTGCTTCCACGTGTACTGCTACAACCTGCAGCCGCACGTGCAGATCGACTACGCCACCGGCCGCAACCAGGCATCCGGAGACTAGTGCCGACCGCACCGCCCGTAACCCAAAAATGATTCGTTTTCCTCCGTCCCCATGGGGTCGAGTGTGGTATTCTAACTGCGGGGTAATACTTAGAAATACCAAGTAATACCAACGCCGCAGAAACAAACTCCGGATGCGGGCCAATCGGGTTGCCTTCACAGCCCGTCGCCCAGCCGCGTGGCCCGCATCTATCCGCACTACCGTCGTTTCAAAAAGGAAGCGCCATGGC
>CAJJZO010000007.1 GCA_905197585.1 uncultured Collinsella sp. | reverse complement strand
ACGCCGAGGACTACCAGGAAGCCAAGTTCACCGAAGCCAACAAGGAACTCACCGAGACCCAGCTGTTCACCAACCGTGCCATGGCCATCATGATGCCGTTGATGAACACCGTCATGAACGGCCTGATGCTCGCCGTCTACTGGATCGGCGCGTACCTTATCGACGCTGCCGACGCCGTCGACAAGCTCACCACCTTCTCCAACATGGTGGTGTTCTCCAGCTACTCCATCCAGGTCATCATGAGCTTCCTGCTGCTGAGCATGGTGTTCGTGCTCTGGCCGCGAGCCGACGTGTCCGCGCAGCGCGTGCTCGAAGTCATCGACACCGAGCCGATGGTCACCGACGGCACGCAGGACGCGGGCAAGCCGGGCGAGGAAGGCGAAATCGAATTCCGCAATGTGAGCTTCGCCTACCCCGACTCGCGTCAGGCCATGTTGGAAGGCGTCAATTTCAAAGCCAAGAAGGGTCAGACGGTGGCGTTCATCGGCTCGACCGGCTCCGGCAAATCGTCCCTCATCAACCTCGTGCCGCGTTTCTACGACGCCACGCAAGGCGAGGTGCTCGTCGACGGCGTCAACGTGCGCGACTACAAGCTGAAGGCGTTGCGCGACAAGATCGGCTACGTGCCGCAGCAGTCGTTCCTGTTCAAGGGAACGATCGCCAGCAACGTCGCGTACGGAGATACGGACCGCGACGACGACACCGTGCGCCGCGCATGCGACGTCGCGCAGGCGACGGAATTCATCGACAAAAAGCAGAAGAAGTATGATTCCGGCATTTCGCAGGGCGGTTCCAACGTTTCGGGCGGGCAGAAGCAGCGTCTGTCGATCGCACGCGCCGTCTACCGTCATCCGGAAATCCTGATCTTCGACGATTCCTTCTCCGCGCTCGACTTCAAAACCGACCGTGCCGTGCGTGACGCGCTCGAAAAGGAAGCGAAGGATTCCACGAAACTCATCGTCGCGCAGCGCATCGGCACCATCATGAATGCCGACCGCATCATCGTGCTCGACGACGGCAAAGTGGTCGGCCAGGGCACGCACGAGGAACTGCTGGCGGGCGACAACATATACCAGGAGATTTATGCCTCGCAGATGGAGTTTGCGAGGAACGCGGACGCCGGCGATGGCAACGACGGTGGCTGCGCGAATGATCCATTTTCCTCCGTCGCATGCGGATCGCCCTTGGAAGGGGGTGAGCGCCATGCCTAAGACCGCAGCCCAAGCACGCCCGGCCGACCTCAAGCGCACTGTGCGCCGCTTGCTCTCCTACATGGGGCATGCCAAGTTCTCGCTGCTTGCGGTGGGCGTGCTCGCCTCCGTCGCCGCCATCGCGAGCCTCGCCGGCACCTACATGGTGCGCCCCATCGTTAACGGTTTGGCCACGGGCGGGGAGGAACTGCTTGCCAAGCAGGTTATCCTGACGGCGATCATCTACGCCGCGGGCGTGCTCTCGGCCCTGGGCTACTCACAGATCATGGTGCGCGCGGCCCAACGCGTGGTGTCCGATATTCGCCGCGACCTGTTCGCGCACATCCAGACGCTGCCGCTCAGTTATTTTGACAGCACGCGCTCGGGCGACATCATGAGTTTTTTCACCAACGACGTCGACACCGTCTCCGAGGCGCTCAACAACAGCTTTGCCAACGTGATTCAGGCCGCCATTCAGGTTGTGGGCACCACGGCCATGCTCATCATCCTTAACTGGCAGCTCACGATTATCACGCTCGTGTGCGATGCGGCCATTGTGCTGTATGCGCGCTACTCGGGCGCGCGCTCTAAGCGTTTCTTTGCTGCCCAGCAGGCATCGCTTGGCGACCTGGACGGATATATCGAAGAAATGGTCTCGGGCCAAAAGGTCATCAAGGTCTTTAACCGCGAGGCGGCGAATGTCGCCGGCTTCACCTGCCGCAACGACGAGCTTCGCCGCACCGGCACCGCCGCCGTGAGCTATGCCAACTCAATGGTGCCCATGACCGTGGTGATCGGCTACGTCAACTACGCCATCGTTGCCGTGGCGGGCGGCATGCTCTGCATCAAGGGACTTGCCGACGTGGGCGCGCTCGCGAGCTACCTGGTCTTTGTGCGCCAGGCCGCTATGCCCATCAACCAGTTTACGCAGCTCGGCAACTTCTTGCTCAACGCGTTGGCCGGTGCCGAGCGCCTGTTTGCGGCTATGGACCTTGAGCCCGAGGTGGACGAGGGCTGCGTGGAGCTGGTGCAGACGGGCGACGCCGCGTGGGCGTGGAAGATTCCCGAGGGCCAGGGCGTGGGCACGTACGGGCATTTGCATGATGTGGCAGCCGTTGATGAGTCGGGCCGCGCGGTGGCCGCCGACGGCACCGAGCTCACGTGCGGCTTGGTCCCGCTTGCCGGCGACGTGCGCTTCCATGCCGTGGACTTTTCCTACGTGCCGGGCGCCCGCGTGCTCACGGACCTCAACCTGTTTGCCAAGCCGGGGCAAAAGATCGCGTTTGTGGGCTCCACGGGTGCCGGCAAGACGACCATCACCAACCTCATCAACCGCTTCTACGAGGTCGATGACGGCGAGATCACGTACGACGGCATCGACGTCAAGCACATTGCCAAGGCCAGCCTGCGCGGGTCGCTCGGCATTGTGCTGCAGGACACGCACCTGTTTAGCGGCACCATTGCGCAGAACATCCGCTTTGGCAAGCTCGACGCGACCGACGAGGAGGTGCGCGCCGCTGCCGAGGCCGCCTGCGCCGACTCGTTTATCCGCCGCCTGCCGCGGGGCTACGACACACCGGTCACGGCCGACGGCGCCAACCTGTCGCAGGGTCAGCGTCAGCTGCTCGCCATCGCGCGCGTGGCCGTCGCCGATCCGCCGGTGCTCATCCTGGACGAGGCCACGAGCTCCATTGACACGCGTACCGAAAAGCTCATCGAGCGCGGTATGGACCGCATCATGCGCGGTCGCACCACGTTTATGATCGCGCACCGCCTGTCCACTGTCCGCGACGCCGACGCCATCATGGTCCTCGAACACGGCCGCATCATCGAGCGCGGCACGCACGAAGAGCTGCTCGCCCAGCACGGCGAGTACTGGCAGCTGGCGCATGGCTTAAAAGAGTTGGATTAACCCGTTCGAGCACGATGCTTTGATCCCTCCGTGCCCCTCACCTCGCCTCAAACCACCACAACATTCGACGTTTTTTGCCAAAATCGGGAAAAGCATCGAATGTTGTGATGGTTTTTCTGCCACTCGACCGGGTGGAACCGCTTTCTTGCGCATGAGGGTGTGCGGACCCGTGGGCAGGGGAATAAGGTTGGTTATCCGACTCCATTGGAGGGCTCATGGACCTGCCGATCGTCCTGTCCCATAAGACTGCCTGGCTGTACCACAACGTGGCACGTCCGTCCGAGCCGCTCTCGAGAGCAAGCAGTCTATACGATGAGGACTCGCTTGCTAACGAGGCGGAGCCGATTGCGAGCCTGCCCAAATTGGGACTCGATGCCAAGGGGCTGAGGGCTTCAACGGCAGTTGGGATCGTTGCCGACTATCTGGTTTCGCTTGGTATTCCACGAGAAGAGCTCGATCATATCGACACGCTCGTCAACTTCGATTTTGAGCGCTCGACGCCGGCTGGATTTAGGTGTCACGTGTTTGGGGCGCCGGTACCTCCAGGCCATCTTATCGAAGTGGCAGAGGGCCTTCTGGTGGTTGATGAGGTCATGTGCTTTGCCCAGGCGGGCTCGTGGATGAGCGAGCCCGAACAGCTGGAATATGGCTACGAAATCTGTGCCCGATACCATTTGAATCATCTGTCGACAGGCGATTATATCGAGATGGGGCAGAGGTATACCGTTGCCGACTTGATTGCCTATTGCAACGAGAATCGATCTCGTCAGGGGGCTATACGTGCGGCCGCCGTGCTCAAGCGCGTGCACGATGGCGCGCGGTCGCCCATGGAGACGGCCACCGCAATCATGATCGTAGCAAAACGTTCCCAGGGCGGGCTGGGATACGCCAAGATCGAGCTCAACCATCGGGTCAATGTTCCCAGCGAGTTCAAATATCTCGCGAAGGCCGGGTATTTCGAAATCGACGTATATGCGCCTGCGAGCGGTACGGGGATTGAATACAACGGCTCGGACCATCTTGATAAACAGCGCAGCGCGTCGGATGCGGAGCGTATGACCGTGCTGAGCGCGCTGGGCTTTAGGATGATCGTCCTCACCGGGACTCAGTTTGCCCATCAGCTGCAATTGCATCGGGCGATGAACGCCATCGCGCTCGCTATGGGCCTTAAGTGCGATCGAAGCGAAGCGTTTCAGAAGCGTCAGAACGACCTGCGAGAATTCGTGATTCGGCATTGGGACGGCGGCCTTTAGGGGCGCTTTGGCCCTTCTGCGGGGTGCCGTGGGCAGGCAAACCATCACAACATTCGACGTTTTTCGCCAAAATCGGGAAAAGCATCGAATGTTGTGATGGTCTGTGCTGAGGATGGGCTTGGAAAGTCCGTTTTGCTCGAAGCGACCTGTCCTGTCGTACGGGTGTCGGCATGATTCTCTCGTGGGGTATTATGTTTTCCGAAGAATAAAACGCCGCGTGAGGGGAGGGCTGCGTGGACGGGCACGTGCAACATGACGGCTTTGGCCGCGATATCAACTACCTGCGCATTGCCGTTACCGACAAGTGTAATTTCCGCTGCATCTATTGCATGCCGGCCGATGGCGTGGCGCCCCGCGCGCACGACGAGCTGCTCAGCGCCGAGGAAATCGCCCGCTTTGTGCGCTTGGTGGCGGGGGAGGGCATTCGCCGCGTGCGCCTGACGGGCGGCGAGCCGCTGGTCAGCCGCCGCATCATTCCGCTCATTCGCGACATCCGCGCGATTCCGCAGATCGAGGACATCTCGCTTACCACTAATGGCGCCCTGCTGCCCAAGCTGGCGCCGCAGCTCAAAGACGCTGGGCTTAACCGCGTCAACATCTCGCTCGATACGCTCGACCCTACGCTGTTTGGAAAGATCACGCGCCTGGGTCGGCTCGAGCAGACCATGGCCGGCATCGATGCAGCGCTGGCTTGGGGCTTTGAGCCTGTTAAGGTCAACTGCGTTGTGGTGCGTCGGCTCAACCAGGATGTGGCGGCCCTCGCACGGCTGACCGTCGACCGCCCCATCCACCTGCGCTTTATCGAATACATGCCCATCGGTGACGAACACACGAGCTCGCATTGTGCCGTAGACCCTCACGCGCCCACACTCAATCCCGAGCTGTGGGACGCGAGCGACACCGTGCCGAGCGACGAGCTGCGGGCGCGCATCAATGCCGGGGTCGCCGCGACGGGACTGGGCGAGCTCGAGCCGCTCGACATCAACGACGCTCCTGCCGGCGCGGGCCCTGCGCGCTATTGGCACTTTCCGGGCGCGGCGGGAACGGTCGGCTTTATTAGCGCCATGTCCAACCATTTTTGTGCGAATTGCAACCGTCTGCGCCTGACGGCCGATGGCAACGTGCGTCCGTGCCTGTTTAGCGATGCCGAGTATTCGGTGCGTGAGGCGCTGCGCCGTGGTGATGATATGCAGGTACTTTCGATTTGGCGCGATGCCGTGGCCCACAAACCGCAGGAACACGCGATAATTGAGGGCACGCAACGATTTATGTCCCAAATCGGAGGATGATCATATGGCCAAGAGCAGGTACGCCGATGCCACCAAGGCCGCTCGCAGGGCCGCGATGTCTGTCCACAAAGTCACGGCTGCGGCGAATGCTGACAACGCCGACGCATCCGCACGGCCGACTGCCGGTGCTGCCACCGAGCCCGCCCGCGACGCCCGTCGCGACGAGCTGACGCACGTGGACGCCAAGGGCGAGGTTCGCATGGTCGACGTGTCCGACAAGGCCGAGACCCATCGCATTGCCATCGCCGAGGGCACCATCCTCATGCACCCCGAGACGCAGACCATGGTGCTGCAGGACCGCGCCAAAAAGGGCGATGTGCTTGCTTGCGCGCGCGTGGCGGGCATTATGGCCATCAAGCGCACGAGCGACATCATCCCCATGTGCCATCCGCTGCTCATTACCAAGAGCAAGTGCGACATTGCGCCCATCGCTGCGGCGGGGACGCCAGCCGAGGACGTGCCCGAGGGCTGGGCGCCGGCGCGCGCGGACGGGCAGGTCGGCTTTCACGTACTGGTTACGGCCGGCGTGACGGGCAAGACGGGTATCGAGATGGAGGCCCTGACCGGAGCGAGCGCTGCGTGCCTGACCATCTACGATATGTGCAAGGCCGTCGACCGCGGCATGGAGATCGTCGACGTGCGCCTGCTGCACAAGGAGGGCGGCCGCTCGGGCGTGTGGGATCGCGCAGAGCGCCAGGCCGCCGCTGCCGACGGCGCCGCGACCGCGAGCGCACCCGTCGCCGTCGCACCCGCAGCTCCGACACCGGCCGTCCCCGCGATTGCGTTTATCGGCTACCAAAACTCGGGCAAGACCACGCTCGTCGAGAAGGTTATCGCCGAGCTCACCCGTCGCGGCCTGCGCGTGGGTTCGCTCAAGCATCATGGGCACCACGGCTTTGATATCGATGTGCCCGCTAAGGACACCTGGCGCCATCACCAGGCCGGATCCAAGCATGTGGGCCTCATCTGCGCCACGCGCTGGGCGGAGTACGCCGACACGCGCGAGGAGGACGAGATGCTCGCGCGCGAGTTGCTGTCGCGTTACAACGATGTCGACGTGGTGATCATCGAGGGCTACAAGACCGAGGGCTTCGACAACATCGTGGTCGCGCGCTCCGGTGTCGACCGTCTGCGCGGCAAGAGCTCGCTCGACCTGGTCGACGGCCACACGCTGGCCCTTGCCTGCAACGAGGCCCTGGCGCGTCAGGCCTTCGACGCCGGCTTTGCGACCCGAGCCATCAACATCAACGACGCCCGAGCCATCTGCGATCTCATCCAAGACCATCTTTAAGGCTTGGAACCGGCTCGCTGCGCTGCCATGGCAGGTTTTATCTGGGCAAACGTCATTTCCACCACAAAGGGGCCAAGCACCTTTGTGGTGGATTTTGCTTTAGTAGATGTGTGGGACATGCCTTACAATCTACCAAGTAGTTCATGACGGGCGAAAAACGGAGAGAAGGGGCTAGATGCGTCCTTAATGTTTCATGCGGATAGATTGATTTGACAGACGGTGGCGAATGCCCGCCGTCCGCATTCGTATGAAACAAGGAGTCTCCATGCTCGCCTCTCTTTTCTCAAAGCCTCAACCTTCGCTGTCCGTGCAGGCCAAACGCCTGGTGGCGATGCGCTTTCTCATCTACACCGGTTTTCAGACCAGCTACTTTATCGGCGTTATCGGAACGCTCACCTATGCAGACGGTGCCTCGGTCGTGGCGACATCGCTGGCCGTCCTTTTTATGAACGTATTCGTGATCTTGGGATCCTTTGCGGGTGGAGCGGCGCTCGACGCTTGGGGCCCGCGCCGTCATTTCTTGCTGAGCATCGTGGGCACGCTGGCAACCGGCGCGGCAATCATCGCCTTTGGCAGCGCGACCGGCATCGTCCTGCTCGGCGCGGTGCTGCTGGGCTTCGTGATGGGGTTCGCCCAGCCCATCGCCACATCCTATCCGGCGTATCTCACCGACGACCCCGTCGAGCTCAAAGACATCAACTCCGCCATCGCCATGTTTTCAAACGTGAGTATCATCGTTGGCCCCACACTGGGCGGCTTTGTCGCGGCGGCTGCGTCGTCGCGCGCGGTGTTCGTGCTTATGATGCTCTTTACCGCGTTGGCGCTCATTGCCGGCTGGGGCTTTAGACCGCAAGCAGGTCGCGTCGCCGCGCGCGAAAGTACTCCCGCGGACAGCGGTACAACGGCAATCACTGCCAGCCAAAGCTCCAACCCCAGCACGTTCGCCCGCGTCACCTTCGCGACAAGCATCAAGACAGTCTTCACCAACAGTATCCTCGCCTTGCTGTTCTGCATTATTTTCCTTTCAAACTTTGGCTACGGCGCCTTCGATCCGCTGGAGTCGTTCTTCTACCGTGATATTCTGCATGTCGGTGTCGAGTGGATGGGCTGGCTCTCGTCGGCCAGCGGTGTGGGCGCGGTGCTGGGCGCCGTGGTCGCGCTCCGCTTGCCGCCGCACCTGGTCAACCTTAAAACCCTGCTCGTGGCGCTCATGTCCGTGGGCCTGGGAAGTTTGCTCTATGTGGGAACGCCGTACGTGGGTGTAGCCCTCGTCGGCCAGATTGTCCTGGGCGTGGCGTGGGGCGTCGTCAACCCGCTCCACAACACTATCGTGCAAACGACGGCCCCGCTCGAGCAGCTCGGTCGCGTCAACTCGGTCATGGGCTTTGGCAATATGTTTGCCGGCGTGGCGCCGCTGGCGATTGCCCCGTGGCTGGCGGCGACATTTGGCGTGCAGCAGACGCTCATCGGGGCGGGCATGGTCGTGACGGCGGTTCCCGCGGCGTTGCTGCTATTTGGTCGTTGGCATTTTGATCGTGCCGCAAAGCAGTAAAAACCATCACAACATTCGATGAAAATCACGATTTTGCCGAAAAACGTCGAATGTTGTGATGCTTTGCGTCTCGGGCCAGGCCACCCTTCGGGTTCGGCCACCACAAAGGGGGCAGGCACCTTTGTGGTGGTTTTTGCTTTGACAGGCCGCGCCTGTGCCTTGGTATACCATGTACGCCGTTCACGAATACACCCCACACCGCCGCACAACCCAGAAAGGCTCCCATGGACACCACCTTCAGCCACATCAAAGCCGTGTTCTGCGATATCGACGGCACGCTGCTCACGAGCCAGCACACGGTGTCCCCGCGCACCGTGGCGGCGATCCGCGCCCTGCGCGAGCGCGGCGTGCTGTTTGGCCTGTGCACCGGGCGCGACGCCCATGCGACCGAGGCCATGTACGAGCTCTGGGGCATCGAAGGCCTGGTGGACGTGCTCGTGGGCTGCGGTGGCGCCGAGGTCATCGACCGCGCGCATGACATCAACGAGCTGAGCTATCCGCTGCCGGGCGAGACCATCGCGCGCATCTGCAAGCACATGGCGGACCTTCCGGCAACGCCCGTCTGCCCCCGAGACGGCGTGTTCTACGTGCCCGAGAGCAACGCGTGCGTCGAGCACCTGTCGCGCGTCGACGGCGTGCCCTACCAGGTGGTCGATTTTGCCGAGTTTTTGCGCGAGCCGCAGCCCAAGGTGATGTTTACCATGGCACCCGAGGTGATGCCGCGGGTGATTGAGCGGGCGTCGACGTTTGCCGATAGCACCGTTAAGGCAGCGGCCCTGCAGACCACGCAGCGGCTCTACGAGTTCATGGATCCGCGCGTGTCCAAGACGCGCGGCCTTGTGCGCGTGGCGGAGCTCAACGACATGGAGCTCCAGAACATCTGCGTGTTTGGCGATGCGGACAACGACACCTGCATGGTGGCCGACGCCGGCGTGGGCGTAGCCATGGCAAATGGCAGCGACGCCACCCGTGCCGCCGCCGACTTTGTAACCGCGAGCAACGACAAAGACGGCATCGCGATCTTTATCGAGGAACATCTGCTGTAGCGCCGGGGGAGAACCACCACAAAGGGAGCAGGTACCTTTGTGGTGGCCTCAGACGATTTGGGTGAATTGATACCGAAAATCTGCGCGAAAATTCAAATAACGTTGTCTGAACATCATGCTTCTAACCACCGATGAGTTAAAAATATTCCCATCAATTTGGTAGTCTATTCCTCCCGGTTAATGATCTACCGTTCACGGTCGATTTTCGACCGTTCGCAGGATGCATGCTCTTGAGCAAAATGTTGTGCAAATAAATAAAATGCTATTAAAAAACTGATAACTGGCTTAATTACCAGCAGAAATAGATATTTCATAGCGAATAAACGAAGGTAAATCCGAGCAAATGTCAAGAGAATTGAGAATTCGCTACAAAACTATCGGTATTTTTGCTTAGATGTTCAAACAATCGTTACAATATGTACCATAAGCGTGCGCAATTACAGATTGCGCAGATACGTTTGATAGTGAAAGAGCAAGATCGCGGTCTCTTGGGGAGGAGACATCGATGAAAGCGAATTCAGAAAAAACTAAGCAGAGTAAAAAAGCGACGCGCCGTGTACTGGCAGGCGTTTTGTGCGGAGCCTCCGTGTTGAGCCTGGTACTATCGCTCGTCATGCCTCCGATCTCGCAGGCCATTGCCAACGATGGTCAGGCGGGTTCTACCGAAGAAACTGTGACGGCGGGTGGTTCCTCAACTGAGTCTACTGATGTAGAAAACACCAACAACGTGGATACCGAAAACCAGAATAGTGACGAGACCGAGGGCGACGAGACTGGCGACGATGCTCTCAGGGCGGCTCCGTTGTCTGATGACACGGGAGCCGAGAGCGCTGCGCAGCCTGCGGATGCGAAGCCTTCTGATGATGAAACTAACGATGAAAGCGCAATCGCCCCTGCCAACGTCAGTGCCGATGACTATACCAAGGTAAAGGGTAATGTTGCTAACCAATTTACCGATGGCGGCAAGTTTCGACTGACGGATTCTGCCTATTCGGATACGCAGATTGCCATCACCAAAGACACCACCATCGATCTTGCGGGATGCATGCTCTATAACTACCACGGCGTCTACAACGATCGCACCCCAGACTCCTTCTTTGTGGTCCAAAGCGGAGCCAAGCTCACTATCGAGGACTCGGGTAACAAGGACTTAGGTAAAAAAACGATAGACGAACAGACTCAGGTCCCTACGTCGGCGGGCCAGTTGGCGACTATGGAGTGGGGCAAGGGAAACGGCTCCAATAGCGGCACTCCTAAGAGTCTTACTTACTATGAGACCAAGAGTGTGCCCAATTCAGATTGTCTCGGCACTACGGAGACTACGTACAAGCATGTTGTTACGGGCTTCGGCGCTATCGATGCGGCATCGGACAGCGGTTCCGTAAAGTATGTGGTCGAGGTCGAAGCGGGCTGCACGCTCAATCTCGAGGGCGGCATGATTACCACGGCTGCCAATCTGGGCGACGACGGTCACGTTATTTTCTCTCGGGGCGCTGTCAATATTTCTGGCGGTTACGTTACCAACGGTAACGGCGGTGGCTGGGGCGGTGGCCTGTGCATAGCGGGCCAGAATCCCAGTCTCGAAATGAGCGGCGGTGTAGTTGCGGGAAACAAGGCGGCTTCCGGCGGCGGCGTCTTTGCTGACAATGGAGCCACTCTGAACCTTGCGGGCGGAATTATCTCTGGCAACGCAACGTATGATAAAGCTATCAATAATGGTGAAAACACACGCGATGGCGGCTACGGTGGTGGTGTTTATACCAAGGGTGCAAAAGTTACCATTAGCGGTTCTGCCTGTATAACCAACAATCGAGTCGATGCTCGCATCACAGATATTGACAACCTTGGCAACAATGGCCTGCTCGGTGGTGGTGGCATTGCATGTACGCACGATGGCACGCTTAACTTAACGGGCGGCTTCGTTACGGCCAACTATTCCTATGAGGCTGGCGGTGGCGTCTACGCTGGTTTTTATGATAAAGATAACGACGGCGAGATCGAGAAAATCACTTTTAAAATGACTGGCGGTACGATTGCCGGCAATGTTGCCGATAACGCCGAAGGCGGCGGTCTGCGTGTCGCGGGCGGCGACAGCGCCGGCACGATGGCAACAATTAACGCCAGTGATACTGGCAGGGTTTACATTACGAACAATAAGACGAATACGGGTAGCACCAAAGATCGTGGTGGCGACTGGGGCGGCGGTGGCGTCTTTATCCAGAAGGGCGGCAGGCTCAATATTTTCAAGACGCTGATCACTAATAATCGCGCCGGCGGCTGGGGCGGTGGCATCGGTGCTTGTCCTACGGGCCAGACAATCGTTTCGCACTCGAATGGCGCTGCTATCTATGGCAATGATGATAACGTTGATCAAGATGGCAATAAGCTGACAACCGTTGATCAAAATGGCAATAAGGTACCAACGTATCATTATTCCGCTGGCGGCGACGGCAAAAAAGAAGACCACGATGAAGATAATTACGTTACTTCTACCTTCCAAACATCCGGCCATAAGGATTTCTTCTTGGTCCGTAATAAGAATGGCGCGGATAAGACAATCGCTGTCGTTCTTGGCAAGATGCTGGGCGGCGAATCGGCTGGCTGGCAGGGCACTTGCGATGGTGAGACGATAACCATCGATGCCAATGGCGGTGCCGAGGCCAAGTGGATGTTTGGCCTTGCGGCTAATCCTTCCGATGCGGCTAAAAGTTATGCGCAGAGAGATGCTACGACCATCATCAGTGGCAACTACTCCTACACCCACGGTGGTGGCATCATGACCAACGGCGATCTTGTCGTTGGCAAGGTCGAGGCTTTGAACGTGTATCCTGCAATCAAAGTTAAGGCTAACAAGGTTTTCATGAAGGACGGCAAAGCTCAAAGCCTCGCGGGCCACGGCTACCGGTTCAAGCTGTTGGGCAAAGCCGCCGGTACAGGTGAGGAGCCGTATTGGGATACGAACGGCAAGCTCCAGACAGGCGGATGCGAGGCGACGTCTGAGTTTACCGTTAATACCGAGGAAAAGATAGGAGAGATTGTCATTGATACGGCTGCGAATTACCAATCGGGCGATTACGACCTCTACCTTGTTGAAGTTCCTATCGAGGAAAAAGGAACAAAGTTTGATAAGTCTATTTACAAAATACATGTAGATGTTAGTGATCAACCAGTTAAAGAGACGGATCTCTTGGGAATTAAGATTCGTCGCCATGCGGTCAATACGAGCACTTCAAAAGTATACGTTAAAAAGGAAGGCGAAACGGTCTTCAAAGAGTGTGATAAACCTGCTGACTTCTATAAGTGGAGTGTAGATTCGGCCGACAGAGCTGTCTCGACCGTAACAATCGGCAACGACTCCAACCCTGCGTTTACGAACGTGCCCTACCAGACTGTCGGCTCTTGGACACCTCAGGTGACCAAGAAGGTCGATGGCGGCGAGATGAAGAATTTCAAGTTCGAGCTGTATGCTGAGAATTCCGACAACACGAAGAAAACTTTTCAGCCCATATATACATATACTTCTGGGTCGGAAAACCCTCAGAAAGTAAAGTTCGATCCGGTACAAATCGGCCCACTAGGAGTTGATGAGCTCGATAGCAATCAGCAGGCGCAGTTCACCTACTACATCTGTGAATGCCCCGCCCGCGAGGACGATGGCACCATGCACGAGGGCTACACCAACGACACCAAGACTTTCAAGGTTGTGGTGACGGCAAAGGATGACGGCAACGGACATCTGACCTGCACGCCGGCCTACTACGAGGTCGACGCCAACGGCGCGGAAAGCAAGACCGATGACCCCACCTTCACCAACACCTACTCCACCTCTTTGCCCCTTTCTGGTATGTCGGGCGTCACTCTGACGTACCTTGCCGGCGCGGCGGTGCTTTGCGCTGCTGCGGCCTGGATGCACATTCGTCGCAAGGCGAATGCGAAGGGAGGTAAGCGTCGTGAATAAGAAAGTTTGCTCCTTCCCGATCTTGTTTGTGCTGCTTGCCCTCCTGATCGGCACCTGCGCGGTTGTGTTCCCCGCTTCCGCGCAGGCCGCGCCGACCTCGACCGGTTCCATCACGGTGAGCGGCACCGTGGCGAGCAGCTACGACGCCTACCAGATCTTTGACGCCAACGTCGTCGACGGCGACAGCGACGCCAAGCTCGCCACCGATCTCGCCTGGGCAAGCGACGCCGTGCGCGACGCCGCGCTGCCTGTGCTGCACAGCGCCGGCATGCCCAAATCCCAGACCACCGCGCAGGAAGCTGCCGAGTGGCTCAACACCGATTCCCACCTTACGAGTGCGCTGAGCGCACAGCTCGCTCGTTCCCTCCAGAGCTCTGGCGCCGTGCCCGTGGCCCTTAACGCGGGCACGACGGCCGAGCTGCCCTGCGGCTACTGGCTCATCGTCGCCGACGACGATGCCATCGCCCAGGGCGAGGCCGGCACCGCGCCGATCATGGCGCTGGTGGGCGGCAGCGCCGTCAGCGTCAAGCCCAAGGCCGCGACCCCCAAGGTCGCCAAGCACGTGCTTGAGGACAGCACCGCCGCCTGGCAGAAGGCCGCCGACGCCACGGTCGCCGACGACCTGTACTGGCGCCTCTCTGCCACGGTCCCGGCCGGGCTCACCGCTTACGACACCTATACGGTGCGGTTCGTCGACACCATGAGTGCGGGGCTCGACCCCTCCAAGGTGGTCGCGAGCATGCGCGTCTACGCGGCGGCGGGCGCGGACGGCGGCTTCGACGCCGTCTCGGCCGGCAGGGACGGCCGCGCCGGCACCGAGCCCGCGAAGGGCTGGACCGACATCACGGCCCAGTGCGCCACCAAGGTAGCGGCCGACGGCAAGACCTTCACCGTGCGCACCGGCGACCTCATCGCCGCGCTCGGCGGGGCCGACGCCTTCATCGCGGGCGCCCGCGTGGTCGCCGTGTACGATGCGCCGCTCAACGGCGCGTGCAACCACGGCATCGCGAAGGGCAACCCCAACGAGGTCTACCTGCGCCACCCGCGCTCTCCCTTTGCCGACCAGTCCGGCGACGCCGGCTTCACCCGCACGCCGAGCGACGATGCGTGCGCCTACACCTGGGATCTCGCGCTCACCAAGCGCGGCAGCGACGGTGACAAGCCGCTTGCCGGGGCGGTCCTGAGCATCACCGACGACCGCGGTCGCACGCTGGCGGCCGACGGCACGTGGGATGCGGAGGGCAAGGCCACCGTCACCACGGGCGAGGACGGCCGCGTGACCGTCTCGGGCGTGGACTCGGGCAAGCTGGAGGTCCGCGAGCTCAAGGCGCCCAAGGGCTACACCGCCTTTGAGGGCACGCGCTCCGTGACGGTCAAGGCCGAGGGCCTGGACGTCGACCAGGTGGCCGCCGCCAAGCCCAAACTCACCATCACGGCCGAGTCGCCCCTGCGCGCCGACAGCGCGGACGGGTCGACGGGCAGCCTGGAGGCGTCGCTCATCAATACGCCCACCGGCACACCCCCTAGCATTACCACCGGAGGCTTTATGCCCTCGACTGGCGATATGGCAATGTACGCCGCGGCCGCCGCAGCGGTCGCCGGAGCCGCGCTCATCGTGGTCGCGCTCCTGGTCAAGCGGGGAGGTGGCAGCCATAAAGAGTAGCTGGCAGCCCCACAGAGAGCGGGGCGAGACGTAGCGAAGTAGATGCTAAGACACAGACAGACAGATTTAGATCAAATGGAATTCGAGCAGAAAGCAGAGGAAAAGAAGATGAGCATGAGCAAGAACATCGCACGCCTGGCAGTAACCGCCGGCCTCACAGCAGCGTTGAGCTTCGGCGGCGTGATGGCTCCTGTCACGATGGCGTTCGCTGATGGTGGTGTGGGTTCGACTGTGACGTTCGCGGATACTGATTACGCTACGTCGTCGACCTATAAGGGTATTCAGATCTTCAAGGCGACGGTTACCAAGACCGGCGAGAACACCACGGTAAGCGGGATTGAGTGGGCCGGTGCCGATACGAATGCGCAGCAGGCGATTCAGGATGCTGTTGTTAAGGCGATTAAAGCTCAAAATAAAAATTACGAGAGCACGAACGCTCAGGATGCAGCCGACTATCTGAATGCAAATGCTCAGGTCTCGGGGAAGTCCGAGCAAGTCAAAAACGATAATGTACTGAGTCTGATTGCTGCCAATCTTGAAATGAACACTACGCTTACTTGGGAGGAAACGCCGGCAAACAGCAATCAGCTTACTGGTCTCTCCGCTGGTTACTGGCTGTTCCTTACCAAGACGCCTGGTAAGCCTGACGGAAAGTCTACCGACGCGTTTACGGCTCCTGTGTATGCTGTGATTGACGGCACCAACACAACAACCATTAAGCCCAAGAAGAGCGTGCCCACGGTCACGAAGAAGATCCTCGATGATGCTGACGCTGCGAAGACGACGAATATCAAGAGCTCAGAAGCATGGAAAGACGTTGCCGATTCTCAGATTGGCCAGAAAGTGAATTACAAGCTCACCGGCACCATTGCAAGCAACTACGCTACCTTCGATACGTATGCGTACAAGTTCACCGATAAGCTTTCGACGGGTCTGGATTATATTGCCGATTCTGCAAAGGTATTTGCTTTGAAGGACGGCACCTATACTGAAATTAGCAGTGAGAACTACACGGTTACCCCTGCCGATAGTTCTAATGGAAACACCCTGACGGTGGAGTTCAAGGTCGGTGACGGCGACAAGGGCCTCAAGGACGTTCAGGGCATTGACGCAAGCACGCAGATTGTCGTCTTCTACAAGGCCAAGCTTAACAAGGGTGCCGTGATTGGTAACAAGGATGGGGACTTTGGTGGCAACCCCAACACCGTTACGCTCACGTACTCCAACAACCCGTATGGTGAGGACAAGGGCGAGACGATCGGGGACACCGTCGCCGACTTCGCCTTCAAGCTCAATCTTAAGAAGGTCGACCAGGGCACCGAGAAGGGTCTTGGAGGTGCTGTGTTCACTATCCAGTCTAACGATGATAAAACCCAGGGTCAGTATATCGCTTCGAAAGACGACGATGACGCTCAAGTTGTCGAGGGCCAGCTCGTGCCTGTTACTGTTACCGATCCCGACAAGCTTCCCGATTATGTTAAATTTACGTCCAGTAGTGATGAAAGCAACAAGGGAATGATTGAGGTCAAGGGCCTTGATGCTGGCTCCTATACGGTGACCGAGATCCAGACCCCCGATCCTGCCAAGTACCCAACCACGGCCGACCCCTTCACCTTCACCATCGACCCGAAGTATGACAAAACGAGCATGAAAGTGAATAATCTTGCGGCGACGGTTTCCGAAACGAGCCGCACTGATATTGCCGTTGGCGAGCTTGACAACTCTGCTGGTGACAACAAGCTGACCGGAACTCAAAACGGCATCGATGGTGCCACCGGTTTGGTCACCATCACCGTCGGCAACACCAAATCTGTCGGCCTCCCGCTCACCGGTCTTAACGGCGTGACCTTCACTTGGATCGCTGGTGGCGCGGTGCTGTGCATTGGCGTGGCACACCTCATCCGCAGCCGTAAGCAGGCTGAGGAGTCCGAGCAGGAGTAACGCTCGCTCACCTATCTCTTTGGCAGGTGGGATGTGATGGCCATGAGACTTGCGGACACTTTTCTCGTCCATCGACGTTCTTGCTTTGCCATTCATTTTTCGGGGCAGACTCCGCACTGGAGTCTGCCCTGTTTTTTTGGGACAACGAAGCCAGCCTCCACCGTCCGATGCGGGTACGTTCGTCATCGCGTTTCTTGACTCGTATGAAGTTCGGTTTAAGGTCCGTAGGCGCACGCGCGGTGCGGACGGTGGACGGCATTTGCGTCGAAAGCGCAAATAAGAATGCCCGGGGGTCGGATCCCGGGCATTTAACAAAAGCTGAAAACTAGGCCGCCCGCGCTCTCGTACACTTACGCGGGGTGCGTCGTTTTCTATTGACATTGTATCCCGAATCGCTCAGCCGATTCGGGACATTTTGAAAACTCAAATGCGGGCCCATACTCGCACTGCGCAATGCTGCTAGGCTGCGTTGTCCGGCGCGGAAGCTCGCTAATCGGCTATTATTTGTTTAGACAACCTGAGTTGTAGAGGAGTGACCGGCGATGGTGCAGGGCGCCAAACATATGAAGAGCAATAACGCCGCGACAAACGGTGGCTCAAGCCCTCAGCCCAAACCTCAACCAAAACCCAAGCGTCGTCGCAAGCGGTTGCCGCGCTGGGCCGATCGGCTCATCACCATCGTTATCATCCTTATTGGCGTGGGCCTTATGACCTGGCCGTGGATCTTGGACCGGCTCGAGGCCTCGGGCGTGTTCAACCAGATCAGCACGGTGTCCAGCACCGTGGACGCGCTGTCTGCCGAGGAGCGCGAGCGCATCCTGCTCCAGGCGCGCTCCTTTAACGAGCAGCTGGCGGGCGAGGCTACCGAGCTCCCCGCCGACCAGATCGAGCCCTACGCCCAGCAGCTCATCTTTGACCGCGACCCCATGATGAGCTGGGTCGAAATCCCCTCCATCGACGTGAGCATGCCCATCTACCACGGCACGAGCGAGGAAGTCCTTATGGCGGGCGTCGGCCACCTGGAGGGCACGAGCCTGCCGGCGGGCGGCACCTCGACGCATTGCGTGCTCACCGCGCACTCGGGCATGCGCAACCTGAGCATGTTCGACGACATCCACTCGCTGGAGCCCGGCGACCTGGTGCTGCTGCACACCATGAACAAGACGCTCGCCTACAAGATGGTGG
This sequence comes from uncultured Collinsella sp., assembly GCA_905197585.1. Lineage (GTDB taxonomy): Bacteria > Actinomycetota > Coriobacteriia > Coriobacteriales > Coriobacteriaceae > Collinsella. The sequence goes on along the minus strand of CAJJZO010000007.1, from coordinate 4,230 downwards.
ACTCCGAGGTGGTGCTGCCCGAGGAGATGGAGTCGCTGACCATCGAGCCCGGCGCCGACAAAGTGACGCTCGTCACCTGCACGCCCTACGGCGTGAACGACCATCGCCTGCTGGTGCATTGCGTGCGCACCAAGTACAACAAGAAGGACGTCGACAAGCAAAAGTCGCTGGCCGGTCGCCACTGGGGCAAGCGCGAGTTTGCCGTGCTTATCGTGGTCGTGGCCATTGTGCTGTTGCTGCTGGACATCGTGATCCACGCGATCCGTAAGCGCCGCAGGGCCAAGGCCTCGGCATAAGACATTCTCCAGAACCTCCGCAATGGAGACAGGCGCCTTTGTGGTGGTCGGGGGCTTCCAAACCATCACAACATTCGATGAAAATCTCGATTTTGGCGAAAAGTGTCGAATGTTGTGATGCTTTTTGTTGTGGGCGGGACGGTTTTCGTTGTGGGCGCGACGGTTTTCACTATGGACGGTGCGGTTTCGCCGCAGAACCGCCGGCCCGCCGCCTGACAGCCCGCCGCCCTCGTTACGTTTTCGCTGCATTTGGGTAAAGCGCCTGCTCCAAGCGGCGTTGCCTTGTATACTAGAGCGGTTTATCTGTTATGCGGAAGGGAGCGCCTATGGCACTCAGCGAGAAAGACGTGCGCGGCATCGCCGAGTACGCAAAGATCGCACTGACCGATGACGAGCTCACCCAGATGACGTCCTACCTGAACGACGCCGTCCAGATGCTCGAGCCCGTCTTGCAATATGACTTGCCCGACGTGGAGCCCACGTTCCATCCCATCGGAAGCCTGTCCAACGTGATGGGCGACGACCTGCGCGAGCCCGAGCGCGACCTGCCGCTCGACGTTGCGCTCGAAAACGCAGGCAGCGCGCGCGACCGCTACTTCCGCGTGCCGTCCATTTTGGGAGAGGGGGAGAGCGAGTAATGGCGCAGAGCTTCGATTCCCTTACCGCCGCCCAGATCGCCGCGGGTGTTGCCGCCGGCGACTTTACCGCTACCGAGGTGGCCCAGGCCTCCCTTGCCGCCATCGAGGCGCGCGAGGGCGGAGTCCAGGCATTCCTGCAGGTGGCGCCCGAGCTCGCGCTCGAGGCCGCTGCGCGCGTGGATGCCGACCGTGCCGCAGGCAAGCCGCTGCCCCCGCTCGCGGGCGTGCCGCTGGCCATCAAGGACAACATGAACCTCGTGGGTACGCGCACCACCTGCGCTTCCCGCATGCTCGGGGACTACCAGAGCGTCTACACCGCCACCTGCGTCCAGCGCATGCTGGATGCCGGCTGCCTGCCTATGGGCAAGGCCAACATGGACGAGTTTGCCTTTGGCAGCTCCACCGAGAGCTCTGCCTTCCACCGCACCAACAACCCTTGGGATACCGAACGCGTGCCCGGTGGCTCTTCGGGCGGCTCCGCTGCCGCCGTCGCCGCGGGCGAGGTCGCGCTCTCGCTGGGCTCGGACACCGGCGGCTCCATTCGCCAGCCGGCATCGCTGTGCGGCGTGGTGGGCTTTAAGCCCACGTATGGCGCCGTGAGCCGTTACGGCGTGGTTGCCTTTGGCTCGTCGCTCGACCAGGTGGGCCCCTTTGGCCGCACGGTCGAGGATGTCGCGCTGGCCATGAACGCGCTTACCGGCGCGGGCCACGATCCGTACGACTGCACTAGCCAGGATTGCGCCGTCGACTTTACCGAGCACCTCAACGACAGCATCGAGGGCAAGCGCGTGGGCATTATCCCTGCGTTTATGGAGGCCGAGGGTCTGACGCCCGAGGTCAAGGTCGCTGTTCAGCGCGCCGCCCAGGAGCTGCAGAACCAGGGCGCCGAGCTGGTTGAGGTCGACCTGCCGCACCTGGACGCCGCCATCGCCGCCTACTACGTCATCGGCCCGGCCGAGGCGTTCTCCAACCTGGCCCGCTTCGACGGCATTCGCTACGGCTATCAGGAGGAGGGCTGCGCCAACCTGTCCGACCAGAGCTCGCTGTCGCGCGCCCACGGCTTTGGCGCCGAGGCCAAGCGCCGTCAGATGCTCGGCGCCTACCTGCTGAGCTCGGGCGTGTACGACAAGTACTACTACGCTGCGCAAAAGGCCCGCACGCTCATCACACAGGACTACGACGCCGCGTATGCCAAGGTGGACACCATCCTCATGCCTGCCTCGCCGCGCACGGCCTTTAAGTTTGGCGAGATCAGCGACCCCACGCAGATGTACCTCTCCGACCTGTACACCATCTCGCTCAACATTTGCGGCAACGGTGGCATTTCGGTACCGCTGGGCCTGGGCGAGGATACTCAGCTGCCCGTTTCTGCCCAGCTGGTGGGTCCGGCCTTTAAGGACCGTCAGCTGCTTACGTTTGCCCGCGCCCTGGAGCGCGGCTTTGCCGATGTCGCTACGGGTGCGCCCGCGCTTTCCGTCGCGCCCGATTTTGCCGGGAAGGGAGGCGAGCTGTAATGAAGGAGCTTTCCGAGGTCCTGCAGGATTGGGAGGCCGTGATCGGCCTGGAGATCCATACTGAGCTCACCGCACTCGATACCAAGATGTTCTGCAACTGCAAGCTCAGCCACGATGACGAGCCCAACGCCAACGTGTGCCCGGTGTGCCTGGGCCTGCCCGGCGCTCTGCCGGTGCCCAACAAGCGCGCCATCGAGAGCATCGTCAAGGCCGGTCTCGCCACCAACTGCGAGATCCAGCGCCACTCGATGTTCTACCGCAAGCACTACTTCTATCCCGATATGGCCAAGAACTTCCAGACCACGCAGGGTCCGGTCGCCTTTGCCATGTACGGCCACCTGGATCTGGACGTGACCGGTCGCGGTGCCGCCGAGCGCCCCGACTGCGCCTTTGGCGAGGCCGAGGCCCAGAGCCTGGCGAGCGCCTCGGCCAACGCCGAGGGCCTGTCCACGTCCATGACGTCGACCATGCGCGAGGGCAACCAGCGTGCCGGCCATCTGGCCAGCTACGACGCGTCCAACCTGCAGATGCCCGAGCGCCGCGAGGACGGTTCCTACACGGTGCCCATCCGCATCCTGCGCATCCACATGGAGGAGGACGCCGCCAAGATGGTGCACGTGGGCGGTGCCGAGGGTCGCATCACCGCCGCTGCCGAGTCGCTCGTCGACTACAACCGCTGCGGCACGCCGCTGATCGAGCTCGTCACCGAGCCCGACCTGCGCACGCCCGAGGAAGCGCGCCTGTTTATGGAGAAGCTCCGTCGCATCTTTGTGACGCTGGGCATTTCGGACTGCTCCATGGAGAAGGGTTCCATGCGCTGCGACGGCAACGTGTCGCTGCGCCGCCGCGGCGAGACCAAGCTGGGCACCAAGACCGAGCTCAAGAACCTCAACTCGTTTAAGAGCCTGCACGACGGCCTTGCCTACGAGATCTGCCGTCAGGCCGAGGTGCTCGAGGAGGGCGGCATTATCTACCAGGAGACCCGCCACTGGGAGCCCAGCCGCAAGCGCACCGTGGTCATGCGTGTGAAGGAGACGGCTGACGACTATCGTCTGTTCCCCGATCCCGACCTGGCGCCGTTCGATCTGGACGACGAGTTCATCGACCGCTGCCGTGGCGAGATCCCCGAGCTGCCCGATGCCAAGCGCGTCCGTTTTGAGGCCGACTTTGGCATTAAGGCGGCGGACGCCGAGCAGATTGCCGGCGACCCCGAGTTTGCCGAGTTCTTTGAGGTGGCCGTTGCCGGTATGGCCGGCAAGGAGGCTCAGACGGTCGCAAACCTGCTGGTCAACGAGATGATCGCCTACCTTAAGGGCGCGGGCGTATCGCTGGCCGAGTCCGGCATTGCGCCGGCTCAGGTGGCAGCCCTTGCCAAGCTGCTGGCGACCGATGCCATCAGCTCCAACCAGGCGCACGAGGTCTTTGAGGCCATGGCCCAGACCGGCGACGACCCCAACAAGATCGTCGACGAGCGCGGCATGCGTCAGGTGAGCGATGCCGGCGCGCTGCAGCCGATCGTGGACGAGGTGCTGGCAAACTGTGCCGATCAGGCGCAGCAGTATCGTGACGGCAACCAGAAGGTCATCGGCTTTTTGGTGGGCCAGTGCATGAAGGCGAGCCGCGGCAAGGGCAACCCGAAGCTCTTCAACGAGTTGCTGAGAACGTCGCTCTCGTAAACGGGAACCCGGGAGCCCCGGCAGGGCGGGTGCTTCCCCAAAATTTCGAACAGTCCTGCGCAAGACGAAGGCCACATTAAGTGGCCTTCTTTGCGTGCGGAACTCA
>CAJJZO010000006.1 GCA_905197585.1 uncultured Collinsella sp. | reverse complement strand
GCCGCACATGTGGGATGGGAGCCCCGGCGCGCCGCGGGAGCCGGGCGGCGCATATGAACTTTATCGCGAGTTCCGCACGCAAAGGAAAGCACTTAATGTGCTTTCCGTCTTGCGCAGGACTGTAGAGCAGGAAAGTTCATATGCGCCGCCCGGCTCCCGCGGCTCTCAGGGGCATCTCTCATGCAAAAACTGTCGTGGGGTAAAGTCCGAGGCCAATGGCGTTTTATAACGAGAAATCAAAAAAAGTTGAAAATTCATTACATATTTGCGTTGACTTTAGGTAACTAAAGTTTCATACTCCTTTTCAACCACTGGGGGATGTGAACACGCACGGATCGTTCACATCATGATTGAAGAGGATTTCTTAGACATGTTCACGCATCAGCTAAACATTATCAGCGTAGTAATTATCTGATGCGGGTTAGCACATACAGCTAGCCCGTACGATAACGGGCGGCTGATGAAGATGAGGGCCGTCGAGCGCAACCGACGGCCCTCATTTTTTATGTCTAGGAAGTTCTTTTTAGAGGAGGAAATGTAATGAACGGAGTTTTGCTCATGGTTGTGGCCGCGGCGGTGCTCGCCTGCGGCTATCTGGGCTATGGCCGATGGCTGGCCAACAAGTGGGGCGTTGACAAAGAGGCCCTCACGCCGGCCAAGCGCATGAAGGACGGCAAGAGCTTCTCGCCCGTCTCCGCTTTCACCGCGTTCTCGCACCAGTTCAGCTCGATCTGCGGTGCTGGCCCTGTTACGGGTACGATCGTCGCCATGGCCTTTGGCTGGCTGCCCGTCGTGCTCTGGGTTCTCGTCGGCGGCATCTTCTTTGGTGCCGTCCACGACTTTGGTGCCCTGTACGCTTCGATGAAGAACAACGGCAAGTCGCTCGCTCAGCTCATCGAGAAGTACATCGGCAAGACCGGCCGTCGCCTGTTCCTGCTGTTCTGCTGGCTGTTCTGCATCATCGTCATCGCCGCTTTCACCGACATGGTCTGCAAGACGTTCATGTTCACCCCGGCCGTTGACGCTTCTGGTGCTGCTACCGGTGCCATCGACTTCACCAAGTCCTATGCCGCCGGCTGCGCTGGTACCATCTCCATCCTGTTCACCTTCGTCGCTATCGCCTTTGGTTGGGCCCAGAAGAAGTTCAACCTCACCGGTGCTGCCGAGTTCGTCACCGGCGTGGTCCTCATGGTTCTCATGTTCGCCGTCGGTATGCAGTTCCCGGTCTACCTGGATAAGTTCCAGTGGTTCGCCGTCGTCATGGTCTACCTGGTCTTCGCTGGCGCTATGCCCATCCAGATGCTCAAGACCCCGCGTGACTACCTCACTTCCATCATGATGATCGTCATGATCGTCTGCGCTGTCCTCGGCATCGTCGTCCTGGGCGTCAACGGTCAGGCCACTATCACCGCTCCGGTCTTCACCGGCTTCTCCACTGCCTCCGGCATGATGTTCCCGGTCCTGTTCGTCTCCGTCGCTTGCGGTGCTCTCTCCGGTTTCCACAGCCTCGTTTCTTCCGGCACCTCTTCTAAGCAGGTCGAGAAGGAGCAGGACGCCGTCAAGGTCGGTTACGGCGCCATGATCGTCGAGTCCTTCGTCGGCATCCTTGCCATCATCGTCGCCGGCATCATGTTCTCCGACATGAACACCGCCGGTACCGGCGCCCTCAACGCCGGTGTCGCTTCCACCCCGTTCCAGATCTTCGCCGCTGGCATCTCCCGCGGTATGCAGGCCTTCGGTGTTGACGGCACGCTCGCTACTGTCTTTATGACCATGAACGTCTCCGCTCTGGCCCTGACCTCGCTCGACGCCGTCGCCCGCATCGCCCGCACCTCGTTCTCCGAGTTCTTTGCCCAGACCAACGACGCCCTGGCCATCGAGTCCAAGGCCGGCTACATGAAGGTCCTCGGCAACCCCTGGTTCGCCACGGTCGTTACCCTGCTTCCCGGTCTCGCCCTCGCTTTTGGTGGCTATGCCAACATCTGGCCGCTCTTTGGTGCTTCCAACCAGCTGCTCGGCGGCATGACCATGATCACCCTCGCCGTGTTCTGCAAGTGCACCGGCCGCAAGGGCTGGATGCTCTATGTGCCCGTCGCCTTCCTGCTCTGCTGCACCTTCACCTCGCTGGTCCAGAGCGCCATGGGCTGCATGACCGCCGTCCAGGCCTACGGTTTCTTCGGTACCATCCCGGCTACCGCCACCACGGCCGCCGTCTCCGTCGCCGCCACCAAGGGCCTGCAGCTCGTCTTTGCTGTCCTGCTGATGGTCCTGGGCCTCATCGTTGCCGTCAACTGCCTCAAGGAGTTCTTCGGCAAGGAGGCCGGCTCCATGCCCGACGAGGAGCCTGAGTGGTCCGAGATGGGCAAGGCCGAGTACGGTCGCGCCGCTGCCGCCGAGGCTCCTGCCGACGCCGAGGCTGCCAAGGCTTAGTCGACCTGACGAGTTGAACGTCACATCTATATGACTCGGAAAGACCGGGTCCGCGACTTCGCGGGCTCGGTCTTTTTTCATGCAAAAGCGGGTGACGCTCGAGTGTTCTCGCAGATGTTTTGCGTGGACAAGGGCGCGCGTTGTAACATATAGACGTATATGTGTACATATGAAAGGGGCCCCGTGGCCAAGACGGTATATTCCGATAATCAAAACAATGTCGATGCTTTGGCTGAGCGTCTGAGCAGCCAGACGTCGCTTTCTGCCGAGCGTGCCAAGCTGGTTGCCTACGACCTGCTCTGCCGCAAGGCGCTCAAGATTAAGTCGAGTGCGCTGGCGCAGATTTTCCGCTCCGTCGATAAGGAATGTGACACCAAGGCGATGCGCGATGAGCTTATCGCGGCAAATATCGTGACCAAGATCGAGGGTAGCGGCATTAACGGGCGCCCGGCGTTCTATACCATCAATGCCGAGATCCGCGATGTCCAGAAGCGGCCTGCCGAGTCCGTCGAAGATTTTGTCGTCGAGGATTCCGCTGACGTGCCTGCTGTGGAAGAAGTTGCTCTGCGTGAGCATGTCGATACCGATGAGTTGCTCGATGAGAACGTCGTGCGCGCCTTTACGGCCAAGGCAGGACGCGGCGGTTTTGGTGGGGGCGGCAAGCGCGATGCTCAGCGCCGTGCCCAGCAGGAGCGCTTCCGTCGCGCCGTCGCTCAAAAGGATGGGGCCGTTACCGAGGTTGTCGAGAACGAGCCCGTCTCCGAGCCGCAGGAGTCTGTGAAAGAGCAAAAGTCCGCTGAGCCTCAGGAACCCAAGCGTCGCCGCGGTGCGCATTTTAGGGCCGAGCAGCAGGATGTTGTGCGCGAGGCCGAAGAGACTGCCGAAGTTGCGGACGATTCTGAGAAGCCGGCCAAGAAGGCCTCAGACTCGTGTCGTCCCGGTCGCGGCTTTGCAGGTCGCGCGTACCCCGTAAAGCGCCAGGAGAAGGTTAATCAGGTTCCGGAGGTGCGGGCCGAGAAGGCCGTGAAGCCTGCCGAGTCGGAAGTTCGTGAACAGAAGCCTGTTGATGAGCAGACTGCGTCCGATATGGAGACCCAGGGCCAGCAACCTGCGGTTGAACAGACGGGGGAGGGTACTTCGAGCAAGCCTCGCCGCCGTCGCCATCGTGGGGGCCGCAGTTCCCATGCCGAGACTGCAGCCGAGAAGACCACGCCGCAGGACGAGGATGCGAAGGTCGAGGTTTCTTCGGGGCAGCCTAAGCGCCAGCGGGCGAAGGAGAGTAAGTCCGATCGTCCGCAGAAGCAGGCGCCTATGCCGAAGCGCGAGCGCAATTCCCAAGGCGATTCTAAGCGCAAGTCTCAGAAGAAGCCGGAGTCTACCGCAGCAGATACTGCTGCCCAGCAGCCCAAGTCGGCAGTCCACGGCGAGGTCTCGGCGTTTGCCCTTGCCCGCGTTTTAGGCAGGCAGCTGCTCAAAGTTGTCCCTACGCCTACGGCGCTCTCTAAGATCAAGGAGCAGCAGACACAGATCGTAAAGGTCGAGGACAAGGACGGCAAAAAGGCTCCGCAGCGCACTCAGCACAACGAGATGTCCAACCGCAAGATTGCCGAGGAAATCGCAATCATCCAGGCTTGGATCGAGCAGAACCGAGGTGCCGATACGCCGGTTGCCTCGCGCCGCCAGCGTGCCTACCAGATCTTTAACGACGAGAAGGCTTTTGACGGCAAGCACGGTGAGCGCCTGATCAGACGTATGACCGAAAAGGGCATCAGCATGCAGGCGATCAAGGTCGCCCCCAATCGCCCCGTGCACTTTACGGGCTTTTTTACGCTGGGTGCCGACAAGCCGTTCATTATGGTCGAGAACCTGGATACCTATGACGAGATCGTCAAGCTCCTGCGCGGACGCAAACATGCCAAGCTCTTTGGTACCAAGGTGGGCGGCGTGATTTTTGGCGGCGGCTGCAAGGCGAGCGTCTCGCACGCACTGGATGATTATCTGGCCGAGATTGGCTATCGCTTTAACTACGTCTACTACGTGGGCGATATCGATCGCGAGGGCGCGCGCATCGTCGAGCAGACTCGCAATGCCAATGTGGTTGAGATTCGCCTGCATGCCGGCATGTACCGCGCCATGCTCGCCGAGCATAAGCGTCGCGTGAAGGCCGGCGGCGAGTGCGAGCCCGCGGCTGCCAACCAGGGTGTGCCGCAGAACCTGGCAGCGACGATCAAGGATCTGCCCATGGTCACGCGCGTACAGTTCCGCAATGTGCTGCGCGAGGGCGGGCGCATTCCGCAGGAGATTCTGATGACCGCAGACTATCGGGATGGCGACTCGGGAAGCTTCGACCGCATGCTCAACAACTAGGGCGTTCGGCCCCGGGAGAGTGGGTACACCGGCTTAGGTTTCCTGCTCTACAGTCCTGCTCACGACGGAGGCCACATTAAGTGGCCTCCTGTTCGTGCGGAACTCGCGATAAACCTAAGCCGGTGTCCCCACTCTCCCGGGGCCTGCGGCTACTTGGTTGTCGCATGCGGCTCGCTTTTCGGAACTGGGCTGATATTTTCTAGATGAAAGGCGCTCTTGGTCCTTATGGGCCTGGGGCGTCTGTCTTATATAGGTAGATTCCTTGCGGGTTCGAATCCCTCCGCTTGCCCACAAGAAAGCGCCCTGGGCCGTTATGGACTCAGGGCGCTCAATTTTAATGGCTGGGACGGAGGGATTCGAACCCCCAACAGCCGGCACCAAAAACCGGAGTTCTACCGTTGAACTACGTCCCAATGTGTAGTGTTGCCCAAAAGCAACTCGTTTAGTTTACCTAATCTGCGAGGGCATCGCAAACGCCATCGAGCAGGCGTACGGCGAGCGTCTGCGCGTCGCTGGCCGTGAAGGTGCCGTTGTAGCGCGTCATGCCCGTGAGCTCGATGCGAATGCGTGCCGGCTTCTGCTGCGCGGCAACATTGGCAGTGCGGATGCGCTGGGCCAGGTTGTGGCACTCGGCGAGGGCAATCGTGGCGCGCGGTGCGGCGTCGGCGGGCAGCTCGTCGCTTGCGATCTCGAGCACCAGATCTACGTCGGTTGGGACCTCGGAGTCGCAGAGCATCATGCCGCTGTTGTCGGTCGTTGCCGTGGCGATATTCCACATGCGCGACGCAACGCTGCGTGCGATGGGGTCCTCGCCGATAACGGCAATCTGGAAACGCTCGAGCACGTTGGCGGCGCGAGCAAAACCGATGCGGGACTCGGCTTCGGTGACCGAGGGCTTGCCCTCCCACACATGGTGCAGGCGGTTGATGTAGGCGTAGGTGTCCTGGAAGGCCATGCCGTCGGCAAACAGGCCGACATTTTCCTGGAACTGCTGCAGGGCGGCCTCGGTATGCGGACCAAAGTAGCCGTCGTCTTCGCCACAGGCAAAGCCCAAAACGTTGAGAGCGCGCTGCAGGGCCTGTACATCGGCGCCATGGAAATTGGGCATGCGCAGATAGAGGGTGCGGTCGCCCAGCTTATACGAAGCGTCTACAAGGGCGCTCCAACAGGGGATATCGACGGCATGACCGGCAGCAAGGCCGCTGTCGAGCCTGAAGGTGCTGACGGCCTGCTCAGTGGTGGCTCCAAAGTACTTGTCGGTGACTTCGGCGGCATCAATCGTGTAGCCGAGCTGCAGGAGACGAGACTGCACGTCCTCGACGGCTGCTCCTTGCATGCCCGTTGTAATAGGTTCCATGAACGAACCCCTTTCGGCGTACCATTCGTACTATTTGAGCGTCTGTCGGATAGACAACGCAAAGGGATGCATAAACATGCACTCTACAGTGTAGCAAGTTGTGCCTAAATACGCTGCTGACAGGTTTTATAACCCCCGTTAGTTAAGGCGCTCCACAAAGAAATCTGCCATGGAGAGGAACAGCTCGCGTGCGTGCGGATCAAGCTCAACGTTCTCGATGGCCGCTTTGGCCTTAGCGGTCAGGTCGAGCGCGTAAGTGTGGGCGCAATCGATAGAGCCGGTCTCCTGGAAGATCTCCACGGCGCGTGCGAGCTGCGCGGGATCATCGGTGCCCGAGGAAAGAATCGCCTCGACCTCGTCGTGGTGGCGCTCATCAGAGAGGGCGTGTACGGCGACAAGCGTGCGCTTGCCCTCGGTGATGTCGGTGCGGAAGTCCTTGTTGGCGGCTTCCTTAGTGCCGACAAGGTTGAGCAGGTCGTCCTGAATCTGAAAGGCAAGGCCCGTGTGCAGGCCAAAGGCGCGCAGCGCTTCGATTTGCTCATCGCTGCCGCCGCCGATAATGGCTCCGGCGGCAAGCGGCGTGGCTCCGCTGTAAAACGCGGTCTTGTGCGTCGCCATGTCCAGGTAGTCATCAACCGAGATATCAAAGCGCCCGTCACGGACCCAACCCAGGTCGAGCGCTTGACCCTCGATGGTGCGGACGATCATCTCGGTAAGCTCGTGGAGCACGCGCAGCTTCACGTCGGACTCCAGCGTGGGGTCGTCGAGAACCGTCTTGGTGACCATGGTGAGCGCCAGGTCGCCACAATTGATGGCAAGGCCCGTGCCCTCGGTAAGGTGCATGCAAGGCTTGCCGCGACGCAGCTGGCCGTTGTCGGCTATGTCGTCATGGATAAGCGCTCCCGACTGAAAGTGCTCGATAGCTGCCGCCGCGCTGCGGGCGCTCTCAAAGTTACCGCCCACTGCGGTTGCGGCGAGCATGCAGATAAGCGGGCGGTGGCGCTTGCCGGCGTTGGCCGTAAAAGCCGAGAGCGGGGTATACAGGTAGCGCTCGATATCGGCAGAGGTCGCCTGTCCGTCAAAGAACGTGGCCAGATAGTCGTTAATCTGGTCAAAGTGCTGGGCTAAAAAGCTGGTAAACGGACTGGACACGGGTTCTCGCATTCTTTCTTGGGTTACATCGTTGCGGTGTGCAGATACCATATTGCCACATTGGAGTTGCCGGCGCGTCTGTTTTGGCGATTTGGAGAAACGGGACGCGTGCGCGTGCCGGCTGCTTATATAAGCCTAAAGTGCTCGAGCGCCTTGACGACGCCATCTTTGTCGACCGAGTCGGTGATGTAGTCGGCGCGCTTTTTAAGATAGTCCGGCGCATTGCCCATGGCGATACCGACATCGACGGCGTTCATCAGCGAGACGTCATTGCTGGCGTCGCCAATGCCGTATACGGTTCCGTGGTGGGGGTCGAGGGCGTCGAGTACAGACTGGATGCCCCCGCGCTTCGTGCATTCGCGGGGCGAGATTTCGGTTACCTCGAGTTCGAGCTCGTTAAAGCACAGCAGCGGCTCAAGTGCCTTATCTTGAGCGATGCGGCTGGCGAGCGATGTAGACATCAAGATCTTGTAGGCACTGTAATGTTGCAGCTGCGTGACTGCGTCGCCCAGGGTGCGCGCGTATCCGGGAGCATCGGGCGCATCGGCACTCATGCGCACGACGCCGTTGAGGCCCTCAAAGCGGATGACCTCGCCCGATTGCTCAAGGTAGGGGGCAAGACGCTGCAGCATACTGGGCGTCATCGACAGATCGCGAATTGCGTGTCCGTTGATCTCGGCGTAACCGCCCGCAAGACAGACGATGCCGGTCCAAGGCAGCTCAAGAAGTTTGGGGTGGATGCAGCTCAGGGTGCGTCCCGTGCAGATAAAGGCCATGTTGCCGTTGGCGACAAACTCGCGGATTGCCTGCGAAACCGCCTCGTTGGGATAGGGGGAGAGGTCCCGCTCGTCTTCGGGAAGGTCTTGGACGAGCCTGGGGTCTTGCCAGGCGAGCGTTCCGTCGATATCGAAGAAGCAGATATCGCCGCGCTTATGGGCTGCGCTGGCGGCAGGGGAGGCCGAGGTGGTGGGCACAAATCCCGGCTCGAGGCCCATGATCTGGTCAAAATGCTCTTTAACGCGGGGAACGGAGATGCCGATGATCACCTGGGCGGTCTTGCCCGTAATGATAAGGCCCTTGGCGCCCACCGCGACAAACGACGCGTTATCTGCAACGATGGAAGGGTCTGCGACCTCGACGCGCAGGCGCGTGGCACAGTTGGTTGCGCCCACGATATTGTCAACACCACCTAAAAGCTGAATTACCCGCTCAGCGAGGATATGATCTTGATCGGATCGACTATTGACCTCGTCATTGGGAGATTGCTCTTTGGCAAAGCCGCTTTCCGTCAAACGATCGATTGCCGCGCGATTGGCGACATGATCCTCGCGGCCCGGCGTCTTAAGGTCATAGATCAAGATGAGTGCTCGAAAACTAACAAAAAAGATGAGGCTAAAGGCAAGGCCGATACCGAGCGCCAAAAGATAGGCACCGGCATGCGTGCGCATGAGCGGAATAAAGTTGAAGGCTGCCATCTCCATGAGGCCGCCCGAGAAGATGCCGACGATGCCAAAGAGATTCATGGTTGTGGCAAGGCAAGACGATAAGACGGCATAGAGAAAAAAGAGCCCGGGGTGGGTGAACATAAAGAGAAACTCGAGTGGCTCGGTAACGCCGCAAACCACCGAGGCGATGATGGCGGGAACAAGGATGACCCTGAGGCCGGCGCGGCGCTCTGGTTTTGCGGTGGAGTAGAACGCGGCTGCGATGGCGGGAAGGCCAAAGAGCTTGACCCAGCCGGTGGCGGTAAAACCGGCCCACGGCGCAAGTTCATTAAGGGGGCGCGTGCTATGGGAGAGGATGGGGAGCAAACTGCTCCACGTGGCGTAGATGCCGTCGTTAATGACCAGGTTGTCGTAGTAGATTGGCATGTAGAGCAGGTGGTGTAGCCCCATGGGCTCGAGCGCTCGCTCCAAAAACACAAAGATGCCCACGCCAAAGGGACCGACGCCTGCAAGCGCGTGACGCAGCGTATCGGTTACATCGTATACGTAGGGCACGATGGCGGCCGAGATAGCGGCAAGGGCAAACACGGCAAAAAAGCTGATGAGGTAGACCAGCGAGGAGCCCGAGAAGGTGCCGAGCCAATCGGGAACCTTTGCATCGTAGAAGCGGTCATGGATGGCGACGACGGTTGCCGATACCGCCAGCGGGCCGATAATGCCGGTGTCGAGCGTCTTGATGCCGTCGATGACGGTGATACCGCTGGCGGAGGTCAAAGATGACGGGTACTCAAGTCCAAGGTTGTCTCCGCTCAGCTTAATGATCTCGCTCAAAAAGAAGCAGTAGGCAAAATAGGCGACGAGAGCCTCGAGGCAGCAACGAGCCGGTTGTTTTTGGGCAAGACCGATGGGCAGCGCTACGGCAAAAAGGAGCGGGAGGCGTTTAAAGACCGTCCACGAGCCGCGCTGGATGATGGTCCAAAAAACGTACCAAGGGGTTCCGTATACGGCGAGATTGCCGACGATGTCCGCAGTCGTTGCGAGAGCGGAGACGCCGACCATGAGGCCTGATATAGAAAACAGCATGGCGGGAGCGAACATTGCCCCGCCAAAGCGTTGGATTTTTTGCAGCATGTTCTGCCTTCCGAATATCGAGGCGCGTTGCGCGTGGGGAAACGTTTAAACAATGGATTCATTGTAGAGGACCAGACGATTGTCGTACCGGCAGTTTTGAGCGAAACCGATTTGGGCATGACAGAAACCGTCAACGGTTAAATCCTGTCGCTTTACCGATATTCGGTTTAAACAACTTTAAGAAATGCTATCGTGCCTAGCCGGAAATAAATAATGTAGAGGTGAAACAATGCCAAAAGCGATATACGAAGGAATCTACCGAGAAATACGCTCGCGCATCATTAATGGGACCTATGCGTTTCAGGAGATGCTGCCAACCGAAGCCGAGCTGACCGCGGAGTTCGGATGCACTCGCAATACCGTCCGTCGCGCCTTGGGTATGCTGTCCGACGGGATGTTTGTGCAGCCCATACACGGCAAGGGCGTGCGCGTTATTTGGCTTAAGGGCGAAACCGACATGTTGGGCGCACTCGAGGAAGTTGAGTCGTTTGGCGAGTTTGCAAAGCGCAACAATGCCGTTGCATCGACGGACGTTAAGTCTTTTGAACATCTGGTCTGTACCGAGCAACTCTCTCGTCACCTGGGCTTTAAGGTGGGCGAGGAGTTGATTCGCGTGGTGCGCGTCCGTAGCCTTAACGGTAGCGCTCGCCAGGTGGACCACGGCTATTTTCTGGAGTCGATCGCCAAAGGCCTGACGCCCGAGATCGCCGCAAAGTCAATTTACGACTATCTGGAGCACAAACGCGGCGTCAAAGTGATGGCGAGTCGCCGTACGGTGAGCGTCGAGCTTGCCAACGATGAGGACTGCAGCTATCTTGACCTTGGCAAATACAACTGTGTCGCCGTCATGGAGAGCCAGTCGTACACCTCGGACGGCATCTTGTTCGAGGTCACGCATGCCCGCACGCATCCCGAGATCTTCCACTACCGCGTCAACTCCAAGCGATAGCCGGCTAGCTCGCAGCCTGACGAGACTCATGCCCTCAAAGAGAAAACGCCCGGTCAAACCGACGATGCATCGGCTTGACCGGGCGTTTTATCTGCATTCGATAACAAATAATTGTTTATACAAAACTTGTCAAGTATCAAGTTGAAATTACCGTTCACCGATGTTTTTCTACCGCTCTAGTAATACTTGTTCAAACAACTAGCCAAATAGCGTATTGTACAAATCAGCAAAAGGGGCAAAGTCCCCGAGCCAATCTCCGAAGGCGGCGGCAAAGGGTGCCGCCACGGTGTGAAAGGGTGGATTGTAATGAAGAACGAAATGAGCAGAAGGCAGTTCCTGGGCTTTGCTGGTTCCGCGGCTGCGGTTCTTGGTCTGGGTCTCGTGGGCTGCGGTGGTTCTGCCGGCTCCGGCTCCTCTGCTTCTGGTGACGCTGCCGAGGTCTACTTCCTCCAATTCAAGCCCGAGGTCGACAAGGAGTGGAAGGAGATCGCCAAGGCCTATAAGAAGGAGAAGGGCGTCGAGGTCAAGATCGTGACCGCTGCCTCCAACACCTACGAGGAGAAGCTCAAGTCCGAGATGTCCAAGAGCTCCGCTCCGACCCTGTTCCAGGTCAACGGCCCCACCGGCCTTAAGAACTGGAAGGATTACTGCGCCGACCTGTCCGATACCAAGCTCCGCGGTGAGCTCATTGACGACTCCCTGGCTCTGCAGTCCGATGGCAAGGATCTGGGTATCGACTGGGTCCAGGAGAGCTACGGCATCATCTACAACAAGCAGCTGCTCGAGAAGGCTGGCTACAAGGCCGAGGACATCAACTCCTTCGACAAGCTGAAGGCTTGTGCCGACGACATCCAGGCCCGCAAGGACGAGCTTGGCATTGAGGGTGCCTTCACTTCTGCTGGCATGGATGACTCCTCCAGCTGGCGCTACACCACCCACCTCGCCAACCTCCCGCTCTACTACGAGTTCGAGAAGGAGCACAACCAGGAGGACGACGAGATCAAGGGCGAGTATCTCGACAACTTCAAGCAGATTTTCGACCTGTACATCACCGACTCCACCTGCGATCCTTCGCAGCTTGCCTCCAAGACCGGCGACGACGCCACCAACGAGTTCGCAACCGGCAAGGCCGTCTTCTATCAGAACGGCTCCTGGGCCTACGCTGACCTCACCAAGGCCGGCATGACCGACGATCAGATTGGCATGATGCCCATCTACATCGGTGTCGACGGCGAGGAGAACCAGGGCCTGTGCTCCGGCGGCGAGAACTACTGGTGCGTCAGCTCCCAGGCTTCCGAGGATGCCCAGAAGGCCACCGAGGACTTCATGTATTGGTGCGTCACTTCTGACACCGCCACCAGCATCATCGCTGACAAGATGGGTCTGACTGCCCCGTTCAAGAGCGCCAAGGAAACCACCAACGTCTTCTCGCAGCAGGCCGTCGCCATGGCCAAGGACGGCAAGAAGACCGTCGCTTGGGACTTCGTCTACATCCCCTCTGAGGAGTGGAAGAAGAACCTCAAGCAGGCTCTGATCGCCTATGCTGCCGACAACAGCAAGTGGGACGGCGTCAAGAACGCCTTCGTCGATGGCTGGAAGACCGAGAAGGCTGCTTCCGAGTAAGTAGTTGCTGCCCAAGCTATCTGATTAGCGACAGGGGGCGGGCAGACGTTGGTTTGCCCGCCCCCTGCATATTGAAAGGACCCTTCTATGGGCAAAGCACTCAAGCGCTGGTGGCCGCTCTTTATGCTGCCCACGTGCCTGGCGTTTATGATCGGGTTCGTGATTCCCTTTATCCAGGGCTTCTATCTCTCGTTCTGCCAGTTTATTACCATCAACAATACGCACTTTGTCGGTATCGAGAACTATGTGCGCGCACTGTCCGATCCACAGTTCTCCACGTCGTTCTTCTTTACCGTGGCGTTTGCCTTCCTGTCGACGGTGCTCATCAACGTGATCGCCCTGGCCATTGCGCAGGCGCTCACCCGCAAAGCGCTCAAGGGCACCAACATCTTCCGTACGATCTTCTTTATGCCTAATCTGATCGGCGGCATCGTGCTGGGCTACATCTGGCAGATTCTGATCAACTGCCTGCTCTCCAACGTGGGCGCCCAGCTCATCGCCCTTAACTCTGCTGCTGGCTTCTGGGGCCTTATCATCCTGACCTTGTGGCAGCAGGTCGGCTACATGATGATCATCTACATCGCTGGTCTGCAGTCCATTCCGTCCGACTACATCGAGGCCGCCAAGGTCGACGGTGCCACGGCATGGCAGACGTTTTGGAAGGTTAAGATCCCTAACCTGATGCCGACCATCACCATCTGCCTGTTCCTGTCCATCACCAACGGCTTTAAGCTGTTCGACCAGAACCTCGCCCTTACCGGCGGCGCCCCCGCGCACTCCACCGAGATGCTCGCCCTGAACATCTACAACACGTTCTATTCGCGTGCCGGTATCGCATGGCAGGGCATCGGTCAGGCCAAGGCGGTTATCTTCTGCATCCTGGTCGTAGCCATCTCCATGATTCAGCTTAAGGCCACGAGGTCCAAGGAGGTGCAGCAGTAATGAAACGCGATAAGGTTATCAACCGCGCGCTCTCGATTTTCTTTACGATTCTGTCGCTCGCGTGGATCTACCCCGTGTTCATGATTGCGCTCAATTCCTTTAAAAAGGCAACTGCAATCAGCACCACCACGGCATTCGATCTGCTCACGCCCGAGACGTTCAACGGCCTCGCAAACTACATGCACGCCCTTAACGAGCAGGGCTTTGCCTCGGCATTTATGTACTCGCTCATCATCACGGTCACGTCGGTCGTGCTGATTCTGGTGTGCTGCTCCATGTGTGCTTGGTACGTAGTGCGTGTCAACAGCAAGATCTCGAACTTCTTCTATTACCTGTTCGTCTTCTCGATGGTCGTGCCCTTCCAGATGCTCATGTTCACGCTGTCCAATTTGGCGGACCGCATCGGCTTCAACACGCCGTTCAACATCTGCTTTATCTATCTGGGCTTTGGCGCGGGCCTGGCGGTCTTTATGTTCGCCGGCTTTGTAAAGAACATCCCGCTCGAGATCGAAGAGGCGGCCATGATCGACGGCTGCAACCCGGTCCAGGTGTTCTTTAAGATTGTCCTTCCCATCATGAAGCCCACCTATCTTTCGGTCGGCATCCTCGAGACCATGTGGGTCTGGAACGACTATCTGCTGCCCTACCTCACCCTCGACTCCACCAAGTACAAGACCATTCCTATCTTGATCCAGTACTTCCGCGGCGGCTACGGCCACGTCGAGCTCGGCCCCATGATGGCCTGCATCATGATGGTCGTTATCCCCATCGTCATCATGTACATCCTCTGCCAGAAGTACATCATCGACGGCGTGGTGGCAGGTGCCGTCAAGGGCTGATGCCGTAACTGTTTTGCAAGTTTCTGCGGCGCCCCTCAGCGTGGCGCCGCATATCGAAAGGTAAAGACATGGCCGAGATCGTTCTCAAACATGTTCAGAAGGTGTATCCCAACAACGAGTCCAAAAAGAAGGGCTTCTTTGGCAAAAAGAAGAAGACCGAGGAGAAGAAGCACAACCTCAAGGTTACCGAGGACGGCGTGCTCGCGGTGGAGGACTTTAACCTCACCGTTCACGACCAGGAGTTTATCGTCCTCGTTGGCCCCTCTGGCTGCGGCAAGTCCACGACGATGCGCATGGTCGCTGGCCTAGAGGACATCACCTCGGGCGACGTGCTGATTGACGGCAAGCGCGTCAACGACGTGGCACCCAAGGACCGTGACATCGCCATGGTGTTCCAGAGCTATGCTCTGTACCCCAATATGACGGTGTACGAGAACATGGCGTTTACGCTTGAGCTCAAGAAGGTCCCCAAGGACGAGATCGACCGCAAGGTTCGCTCCGCTGCCGAGATCTTGGGTATCACCGAGTATCTCGACCGTAAGCCCAAGGCGCTTTCGGGCGGCCAGCGCCAGCGTGTCGCTATCGGCCGCGCCATCGTGCGTGACCCCAAGGTCTTCCTGATGGACGAGCCGCTGTCCAACCTGGACGCCAAGCTTCGTAACCAGATGCGTGCCGAGCTCATCAAGCTGCGCCACGAGATCAAGGGCACGTTCATCTACGTCACTCACGACCAGACCGAGGCCATGACCCTTGGCGACCGCATCGTGGTCATGAAGGACGGCGTCGTCCAGCAGATCGCCACGCCGCAGGAGGTCTTCAACCATCCCGCGAACATCTTCGTCGCCGGCTTCATCGGCGTGCCGCAGATGAACTTCTTCGATGCCCAGCTGGTGCGCTCGGGCAACGGCTTTACCGTCAAGACCGAGGATATGAACGTGGCGCTCGCCCCCGAGACTTGCGCTCAGCTTGCCCTCAACTGGGACGGCGGCGACGTGAAGGAGATTACGGCCGGCGTGCGTCCCGAGCAGATCCTGCTTGCCGACAAGGGCGAGGAGGGCGCGCTCCAGGGTACCGTCGAGGTAACCGAGCTCATGGGCTCGACCGAGCATGTCCACGTGACCGCTCCCGACGGTCAGTTTGTCCTGATCATTCCCGTTGTCGACCTTGAGGCCAAGGGTGCGCTCAAGGCTGGCGACCCCATCTGGTTCAAGTTCGAGAAGAACGCGACCCACCTCTTCGATAAGGTCTCTGGCAAGAACCTTATCTAGGCCCGGTGCAACCAGGCCTTTCCTTTGGGCGACTGCGGTATTGCCATCCTTTTGCCGCGGTCACATATAAGGCTCCCCTCCCGTCCGCTGGGCGAGAGGGGAGCCTTTCTTTGTATCGGGGTTGTCTGGCCGGTCGTTTGTCTCGATCTGTAACGGGTAGGGCCGATTTCGGACGTTAGATGTTATAGATTGAGACTGTTCCGCTGAGCTAACCATTTCATCTAAATCTGTAACACCAAAGGTGAATTTCAGCTGCTAGATGTTACAGATTGAGATAAACCCAAGGGGAGGGGCCGGTATGTCTCAATCTGTAACAGCTGGGGCCGTTTTTACCGAGTAGCTGTTACAGATCGAGATTGTTTGGTCGAGTCGGGTCACAGGGTAACGTGCGGGCACAAAAAACGGAGCCGTGTTGCCACGACTCCGTTTCTCAAGAGGATGGGTAAGGGAAGCGAAATTAGTTCAGGTGCCAGATCTCGTCGTTGTACTGGGAGATGGTGCGGTCGGACGAGAAGGCGCCGGCGTTGGCGATATTGATGAGCGCCTTGCGCATCCAGGCGTCCTGGTCCTCGTAGTCGGCCAACACGCGCTCCTTGGTCTGGATGTACTCCTCGATGTCGAGCAGGGCCATAAACCAGTCTTTGCCCTTAATGTCGTCGTGCAGGCGCTGCAGGCGCTCGGCGTTGCCGGTCGCCATAAAGGCGGGGTTGGTGATGAAGTCCACCAGCAGTTTAATGCCGGGCTTGCGGTAAAGTGCACCGGCGCTGTAGGTGCCGTCGGCATAGAGCTGCTCGACCTGCTTGGACGAGGCACCAAAGGTATAGATATTCTCGTCGCCCACGAGCTCGGCAATCTCCACGTTGGCACCGTCGAGCGTGCACAGGGTTAGGGCGCCGTTGAGCATGAACTTCATGTTGGAGGTGCCGCTCGCCTCCTTGGAGGCCAGGCTGATCTGCTCGGAGATGTCAGCGGCGGGGATCACGCGCTCGGCGGCGGTGACGTTGTAGTTCTCGATCATGACAACCTGCAGGTAGGGAGCCACGTCGGGGTCGTTTGCAATCCACTGCGACAGCGTCAGGATCAGATGGATGATGTCCTGCGCGATAGTGTAGGCAGGCGCCGCTTTGCCGCCAAAGATGATGGTGACGGGGTGCTTAGGTCTGTTGCCGTTCTTGATATCGAGGTACTTCCAGATGATGTAGAGCGCGAGCATCTGCTGGCGCTTGTACTCGTGGATGCGCTTGACCTGGACGTCGATGATGGCGTTGGAGGGAATGGTCACGCCCTGCTCGAGCGCCATGAACTGGCGCATGATGACCTTGGCCTCGACCTTGGTGGCGGCCAGGCGCTCAAGAACGTCCTTGTCGTCGGCGAACTTGGCGAGTTTGCTCAGATCGCCGGTGCTGCGCCAATCGGTGCCGATCACATCGTCGAGCAGGCTGGCAAGCGCGGGGTTGGCTCCCTGGATCCAGCGGCGGAAGGTGATGCCGTTGGTCTTGTTGGAGAACTTCTTGGGATAGATCTCGTAAAACGGATGAAGCTCGGTGTCCTCCAGGATCTTGGTGTGGAGGGCGGCTACGCCGTTGATGGAGAAGCCAAAGTGGATGTCCATGTGGGCCATGTGGACGGTGTCGTGCTCGTCGATGATGGCGACGCGCGGGTCATCGTGCTCGGCCTTCGCGATCTCATCGAGCTTGACGATAATGTCGGCGATGGCAGGGGAGACCTTCCGCAGGCTGGCGAGCGGCCACTTCTCGAGCGCCTCGGCAAGAATCGTGTGGTTAGTGTAGGCGACCATGGAGCGTACGATGGTCACGGCCTCGTCAAACTCGATGCCATGCTCGGTGGTGAGCAAGCGAATGAGCTCGGGGATGACCATGGTGGGGTGCGTGTCGTTGATCTGGACAACGGCGTAATCGGCCAGATCGTGCAGGTTGCTGCCGCGCTCGATGGCCTCGTCGATTAGGAGCTGGGCGGCGTTGCTCACCATGAAGTACTCCTGGTAGATGCGAAGCAGGCGGCCCTGCTCGTCGGAATCGTCGGGGTAGAGGAACAAGGTGAGGTTCTTGGCGATCTCGGTCTTATCGAAGTCGATGGAGCTGCCGGGGACCAGGCCGTCGTCGACGCTCGCCAGGTCGAAAAGGCGCAGGCGGTTCTTGGTGGGCTGGCCGTAACCGGGCACATCGATGTTGACGAGCTTGGAGGTAACGGCAAAATCGCCGAACTCGACGGTGTAGGAGCGGTCATCGTCGACTAGGATGTCCTGCTCGCCGAGCCACTCATCGGGGACGGCCTTTTGCTGGTTGTCGACAAAGCGCTGACGGAACAGACCGTAGTGATAGTTGAGGCCCACGCCATCGCCGGTCAAGCCCAGCGTGGCGATGGAATCCAGGAAGCACGCGGCCAGGCGACCCAGGCCACCGTTGCCGAGCGACGGCTCGACCTCGAATTCCTCGATCTTGTTGAGGTCGTGGCCTGCGGCGGTGAGCTGGTCCTTAACCTCGTCGTAGATGCCGAGGTCGATCATGTTGTTGATGAGCAGCTTGCCGATCAAAAATTCGGCGGAAATGTAATAGAGCTTTTTCTTGCCGTTGTTGAGCGGGCAGGTAGCGGAGCGCTCCTGCACGAGTTTGACCAGCAGCTTGTAAATGCGACGGTCGTCGAGCTGCTCGAGCGAGGTGCCAAAAGACTGCTCGGCGAGTTCCATGAGGTTAATTTGGGGCATGTTTTCTCCTGTGATGGGTTGTTTCATGTCTGCAATTCATAAGAAGCCCGCGCGAGGGGATTGGGGTGGCCTCGCGCGGGAAAAGCAAGCGCGTCCGCACGGTGGGGAAGGGTCAGGCGCGGTAGCTCCTATTGAGGAAGCTCGATTTCGGCTTCCGACGGGATGCGGAAGTAGGTCTCGGTCCAGTCGGTGAGTTTGTGCTCGAGCTCGCGGGTGATGGCGCCGTCGAGCATGCGCCAGGTCCAGTTGCCGCCCAGTGTGGCAGGGGTGTTGATGCGCGCCTCGTTGCCCAAGTTGAGCAGGTCCTGCATGGTGTAGATGCACGTGTCGCTCACGCTGGCTGCGATGGTTCGGTTGAGTGCGTCGGTGATAGGCTCGCCGGCCTGCTGATGGGTGTACAGGGCTGCCTGCTCGCGCTGACGCGGGGTGGCCGTTCCCTCAAACCAGCCGCGCGCCGTCTCGTTGTCGTGGGTGCCCACGTAGGCGACGGTGTTGGCGATGTAGTTATGCGGCAGGTAGTACGAGTTGGTGCCCTCAAAGGCAAACTGCAGGATCTTCATGCCGGGGAAGCCCGAGTTGTCGCGCATGTCGATGACGCCGGGGGTGAGGAAGCCCAGGTCCTCGGCGATGATGGGCAGCGTGCCGAGCTTTTCCTCGAGCGTCTTGAAGAACTTGAGGCCGGGACCCTGCGTCCACGAACCGTAGGACGAATCGGGCGAGGAGAACGGCACCTCCCAATAGGCCTCGAAGCCGCGGAAGTGATCCAGGCGGATGACGTCGTACATGTCGAGGGCGGCGCGAATGCGGCCCTCCCACCAGGAGAAGCCGTCGGACTCCATGGCGTCCCAGTCGTAGATGGGGTTGCCCCAGTACTGGCCGGTGGCCGAGAACTGGTCGGGCGGCGTGCCGGCGACGCTCACGGGATTGCCGGCGGCGTCGATCTTAAAGAGCTCAGGCGTCGCCCACATCTCGACGGAGTCACGCGAGACGTAGATGGGCAGGTCGCCGATGATGAGAATGCCGCGCTCGTTGGCATAGGCCTTGAGGCGGCTCCACTGGCGATCGAAGAAGTACTGCGTCATCTGGTGGTAGAGCATACGCGCCGGATGGTTGGCGCAGACCTTGGCGGAAGCCTCGCCGCGGGTGCGGAGCTCCGCGGGCCACTCCCAAAACGCCTTGAGACCGCACTCCTCTTTGACGGTCATGAACTCACAGTAGGGGATGAGCCAGTCCTCGTTGGCCTGGATAAAGCCATCGAAATCGGCCGGCTTGTCGGCGGCAAAGCGCTCGGCGGCGCGGTCGAGAATCTGACGGCGGCCGCCAAAGATAGCACCGTAGTCGACATTGCTGGGGTCGGATCCCAGATACACGCCATCGATATCGCGCTGCTCCAGATACCCTGCTTCGATAAGCTCGGCAAAGTCGATAAAGTTGGGGTTGCCAGCGCGGGCCGAGAACGACTGATAGGGCGAGTCGCCATAGCTGGTCGTCGTAAGGGGCAGAATCTGCCAGTAATGTTGTTTGCACGAGGCGAGAAAATCGACGAAGTCGTAGGCATTCCAGCCAAAGCCGCCGATTCCGTATGGTCCGGGCAGAGATGAGACGGGCATGAGGACGCCGCTTGCACGCTCCATGAATGCGCTCACCAACCTTCTTGTTGTGGGGTCGGCCTGCCGATGGGTGTGCAGTCCGCCTCCGATGTTCTGATTCGATACGCCTATTGTAAAACATGTTGTTTAAACATGTACAGGCAAGATAAAAAAGTTGGTCGATTTTCGGCGAATGGTTACATGCCATGAAAAAAGCCCCGACCTCACAACGTGAGATCGGGGCAAGAGCGGTATGTAGGTTTTTGCTACTCGGCGTCGGCGAAGCCGTTGGGGTTGTGGCTCTGCCAGTTCCAGCTATCGCGGCACATGTCCGCGATGTCGTATTGGGCCTTCCAGCCCATCATGCGCTCGGCCTTGGAGGCATCGCACCAGTTGGCAGCGATGTCGCCGGCGCGGCGCTCGCGGATCACGTAGGGCAGCTCCTTGCCACAAGCCTTGGAGAAGGCGGCGACGACCTCGAGTACCGAGGTGCCGGTGCCGGTGCCCAAGTTAAAGATCTCGACGCCGGTCTTGCCGTTCATCCAGTTAAGGGCGGCAACGTGACCAGAGGCCAGATCGCACACGTGGATGTAGTCGCGCACGCCGGTGCCGTCGGGGGTGGGGTAGTCGTTACCAAAGACCTGAACGGCCTCGAGCTTGCCCACGGCGACCTGGGCGACATAGGGCACCAGGTTGTTGGGGATGCCCTTGGGGTCCTCGCCGATCAGGCCCGACGGATGAGCGCCGATGGGGTTGAAGTAACGGAGCAGCACGACGTCCCACTCGGGGTCGGCGGTGTGGACGTCCATAAGGATCTGCTCGATCATCCACTTGGTCCAACCATAGGGGTTGGTCGCGGGCTTCTTAGGATCCTCCTCGGTGACGGGCGGGTTGTCCGGGTCGCCGTAGACGGTCGAGGAGCTTGAGAAGATGATGGACTTGCAGCCATGGTTGCGCATGACGTCGACGAGCACCAGGGTGTTCTCGATGTTGTTGTGGTAGTACTCGACGGGCTTGCTCACCGACTCGCCGACGGCCTTAAAGCCGGCGAAGTGGATGACGCGGTCGATCTGATGGGTATCGAAGATCTTGTTCATCGCATCGCGGTCGAGCACGTTGGCCTCGTAGAAGGTGAGGTTCTTGGCGGCCTCGTCGCCCACGATGGTCTTGACGCGGTCGACGGCGACGGCGCTGGAGTTGGAGAGATCATCGACGATGACGACCTGGTAGCCACCCTCGAGCAGCTGAACGACGGTGTGCGAGCCGATAAAGCCGGCACCACCGGTAACGAGGACGCAGGTGTCTTTGGGGTCGAGTGCTTTGGACATGTAGTCTCCTATCGAATCAGGAACACTTCTTCAGGGGAGTATAGCGCAGGCAGGGACACCCAAATCGTGCGCTGTAGGAAAAGCAGAGGATTGTGCTAACGTACTCATCAGAAGAGCTTGCGTACGCATAACCTGATCTTTGGCATTTGCTTACGAGCCGCTGACCTTGTAGTTTCCTGCCGTTCGTGGAAATCGTTGGGACGCGCCATATGTACGCTAATATGTATGAGTTGAGCGACATATAAATAAACATGTAACGGAGTACATATGTCACCAAACAGCGATTCCATCCTTTCCCAGGAGCTCTCGCGCCGCACTGCCCTCAAGGCTCTGTTCGGCGCCGCGTCTGCGGCGGTTCTTTTTGGCCTGCCCGCTCGCGCCCATGCGGCGGAGGCTTCCAAAGAAACCACCGATAAACTGAATGCCGCCCAGGCCCAACTCGACGAGGTTCAGGCCCAGCTCGACAGCATCGCAAATGAGTATGCGGCGCTGGCCAACAAGAATGCCCAGACCCTCAACGACATCGAGAATGTCCAGGGCAAGATTGACGACACGCAGGCCCAGATCGATGAAAAGAAGGCCGAGCTCAAGAAGAAGCGCAACGACCTTTCCGATCGCGTGGCCGCCAGCTACAAGTCCGGCGGCACGAACATCCTGTCGCTGCTGCTGGCCTCTGGCTCGTTTGAGGAACTCGTCGCCAACGCGCATTACGTTGAGAAGATCAACAAGAGCGACCGCGACGCCATCGAGGACATTCAGACCATCCAGGAAGAGCTCGATGCGCAAAAGACCGAGCTCGAGTCGCAGAAGGCCGACTTAGAGAAGCTCAAGGACCAGCAGACTGCCCAGATGCAGGATATGCAGGCCAAGCAGCAAGAAGTCCAGACCGTGCTGAACGGTCTTTCCGACGACGTCAAGGAGCTCATGGCTCAGCGCGATTCCGAGATCCTCGCTGCCGCCCAGGCTGAGGAGGCTGCCAGGAAGGCCGCCGCTGCTGCCGCCGCCGCGAACAAGAACAATTCCTACTCGGGTGGTTCAAGCTCGGGTGGCGGATCGTATGCGCCCGGAACCCCGCAACAGAATGCCGGCTCGGGCAAACAGCAGGCCGTCGTCAACGCGTGCTACTCTACGCCTTCGCCGGGTCAGAACTGGTGCGCGGCGTGGGTTACCAATGTCTTCCGTAACGCTGGCGTTGGCTACTTTGGCGGCAACGCGTGCGATATGTTTAACGCATGGTGCTATAGCTCCGACCGCTCGGCATTGCAGGTGGGCATGATCGTGGCCGATTCCTCGCACAGCGGCACGGGTGCTCCGGGCCTTATCTACGGTCATGTGGGTATCTACGTTGGCGGCGGTATCGTTATGAGCAACGAGGGTGCCATTACGTCTAAGTCGCTTGATTCGTTTATTAGCTTCTATGGCACTGGCTCTGGCGTGCGTTGGGGCTGGCTCGGCGGTATTGCGCTGTCGTAAAGCCGACGGGGCCGCCGGGGACACCCCCAAAAAAAATTATTAAAAAGACAGCCAAACAGAAAACAAAAAAAAAAAGACAAAAAATTAAAGAATGAAGAAATAAACAAACACAAAAAAAAA